>CAYPVG010000387.1:0-9803 GCA_964414085.1 uncultured Boseongicola sp.
GATCAAGGGCGTCAGCAACACCCTGTTTAATCGCAGACGGTGTCTCGCCCCAAGCGACCGGCGTCGGGTTGGCGCCAACCATCCGGTAGTACTGCTGCAGCATCTTGGAACCTGGTACACGGAACTTCACGCCGGCAAGGTCGCCCGGTGTGATTACAGCACCAGCGCCACCCTTACGAACGGCGACAACGCGAGGATCGATGTTCACGTAGAACAGCGCTTTGAAGCCGTTCTCTTCGACCTTCGGCTCCACTGCTGTTTTCCAGAAATCGGAGGTAACGAGGTTCGTGAAGCGCTGGTTGGAACCGCAGAGGTACGGCATGTTGATCAGGTCAACAGTCGAAGCAAATGGCGCAAAGTTGGATAGCGAATGCTGTGCTGCCTGAATTGTTCCGCCCTGTACGGCCTGAACAAGCGCACCACCAGCACCAAGCTGACCACCAGGCGCAAGCTTAACGTACACCTTGCCGTTTGTTGCGTTTTGAATGTTTTCTTTCAGGTCGAGCTGCATAATTGGATAGCCGCGCGACGCACCCAGCACGTATGCCGTGCCGATGATCATGATATGGTCGGCTGCTTGCTCGCGCGCACGTTCTTCATTTGCAGTCTGAGCGACAGCTTTGGACGACCACAGCATGCCCGCAGCGCCGGCTACCATAGCAGCCGTGAAGCCACCGGTGGCAGTCAGTTTCAAAAAGTTACGGCGCTCCGCGGACGCGAGCTCCTTACGGTCTTCAGTCATTCATTTTCCTCCCATTGGAAACATTAAAGTCAGCTGTCGTTTTTGCTTTTCCGTTCAGCTTCCTTTTTCAGAATTGCGACAACGAAAAGTATCGTTGCCACGAACAGAACCAGCATCTCGCCGACGTCTCCAAGGAACGGGCTGCGTGTGTACGCGCCCAAAGCGACGTTGGCGAAGTAAATAATAAAGACACACAAGGAAGCGATTAGATACATGTCATAGAGCTCTCGTTGTTTCGTGTCATTTGGCTATGTAAGCGCTTACATTTTGCAATAGCACATTGCCGGCTTCTTTAATGTAAGCGCTTACAAGTGATTCGTGCAAGCGCTTACATCATTTGGCGCAATTTTTGATTCTCTCGGCTTAGATATTTGAAAATGCTCAACAAAATGTCATGTCACGCCCTTTTGCGCTCCAATCCATCTCTTCTTGCTTACATTCTGGCTCGATGAACGACTCGTTCTGTCGCGACTTTGAGCTATCGAAACACTTGCAGTTATCCACTTGAAGACGCTGGTCCAACTACAGGCTCAGCTAAAACCCATTCTGATCATGTATAGCCGTCGACTACGAAGTGCCCGACAACGCGGTAATGAGGAAGAATATCGTGGCGGACAGTAGAGCTGCTGCCGGAACGGTAATGACCCACGCCGCGATAATGGTCATGAAGTGAGAGCGGCGCACAAGTTTACGACGTCGGCGTTCCTCTGGGGCATAGGCCGGCCGGGATGGCATGGCGATCCGGGCCTTCTTCAGACGGCGCTCAGCATCCCATTCCCGGAAGAACCCGACGCCAAAAACGCCACCTACGGCAATATGGGTCGAACTGACAGGCAGGCCCAGCCAGCTGGCTACAATCACGGTAATCGCCGCCGACAGCGCGACACAATAAGCCCGCATTGGATTTAGCTTGGTAATCTGACTGCCGACCATCCGGATGAGTTTGGGACCGAATAGGAATAATCCGAAGGAAATACCAAATGCCCCGATCACCATCACCCAGAGGGGAATGCTAACGGCATCTGTGAAGTTACCGGATTGCGATGCCTGCACAATCGCGGCAAGCGGCCCAACAGCATTGGCGACGTCATTCGCGCCATGCGCAAAGCTCAGTAGCGCGGCGGAGACGACCAAGGGGATGCCAAACAAAACCTTCAGCGATTTGTTGCGGTTCTCCAGCCCTTCCGATTGTCTGCGAATGACTGGGATCATCGCCGCCCAGACGATACCTCCAACAACGGCGCCAATCAGAAGCGCGGTTGGAAGATCGATCTTGATGATCTTCTTGAGGCCCTTCAGCGCCAAATAGGTTGCGAATGCTCCCGCCATGATGCCGACGAGAACAGGTACCCACTTCCGGGCCGCGGCTATCTTGTCATCCTGATAAATGATCCGCGACTTGATCAGCGCGAGGAAGAGCGCGGCGATCACGCCTCCAAGTACCGGAGAGATCACCCAACTTGCCGCGATGGCGCTCATGGTCGGCCAGTTTACCGCAGCAAATCCTGCGGCCGCTATGCCGGCGCCCATCACACCGCCAACCACCGAATGAGTAGTGGAAACTGGCGCACCAACCCACGTTGCAAGGTTCACCCAAAGTGCCGCAGACAGAAGCGCCGCCATCATCGCCCAAATAAACACTTCGGCTGTTCCCATGCTCGCCGGTTCGATTATGCCCTTAGCAATGGTCGAGACCACATCTCCGCCGGCAATAAGTGCGCCTGCGCTCTCGAAAATAGCGGCGATCGCTATCGCGCCACCCATGCTCAGCGCATTCGCGCCGACCGCTGGGCCCATGTTATTTGCAACGTCGTTGGCCCCAATGTTCAGAGCCATATACGCACCAAAGCACGCCGCCATGACAACTATCATTGAATTCGTGGTCTGCCCGAAGAACAGCATGGCCGCCAGACCGGCCAGAAAGACAAAGATCAGTGAAATGCCGGGCGCCACAAGAGGTCGCCCCACGTAGCTTGTGGCCATTTCAAGATTGGATAGACGATCCAGATCACGATCCAGCGTCTCAAGATGGCGTGGATCGCCTTGTTGATCGGTCATGCCGCTCTCCCCCCCTGTGTTCAATCTGTCTAACTTGAGAAAGATGCGACAATCAATCAGAGCTTGCCTGGGTCAGGTCACTTGCGACTGGAAGATTTGCTGCAATTCGGGTTCTTCCACCATTTCGGCCGCCGCTTCGGCTGTAACCCATTTCCGCGTGCGCTCGCCGGCCTCGGGATATTCCTTGGAGAGTTCAGTCACAGCCACTGAATAGACGAGCGTTTCAACGGGGAAACTCCACCCTGTCTCCTGTTTTTTTTGATAGGTGTATGCGCCCTCTGGGTGACTGTTGGCGTTTCCGGTTTTCACGCCGGCCTCTTCCCATGCTTCCTTTAAGGCGGCCTCATGTGAGTCGAGGCCACGGACTGGCCAACCTTTTGGAATGATCCAACGCCCGGTATCACGGCTGGTTATAAGAAGATACTCCCGTTTACCGCGTTCTCCTCGATGGCAAAGGGCTGCCACCTGCAACCTTTTTGGACGCTGGAACATGGGCTCCAGCACCGAAGACCAAGCCGTGTGCAATACCTTGTTCATTTTTGAAACCGCTCAATGTCTTGTTTTTTTTCTTGTTTTACCTCAATTTTGCCTCTGGCGCAAACTCGCTGGGTTGAGGCAACTCAGACCAAGACAATAGCTGTCTCAACCAAGGATTTCGCAACGTGTTGATTAAACGCTTTGGGCTCAGAGCGGTTGCTCAAAGCTTGGCACCAACTAGGATGCTGAAGTTGTCTTCATCGCAGCGAGTTTCGGTAACCATTGCATTTGCTTCGGGTTCTTCAGATGAGACCAGAAGTCTTATCCGGCAGCATTTATCGCCTCAGGCATCATTAGGCTGGCCTGAGTCGATTCACGAAGCACGAGCCTCGCATTGGGCATGTCGTTCTCTTCAATCTTCTTGTGAGCCGCTTCGGTATCGAAACCATATTCCGACCAACGCGCTGCAAGTCGCTTTCGAAGGGTTTCACTGTCAACGTTGAGAAAAACCGAAAACGCCCAATGAGACTGGAGCTCGCGCCATCCTGGGAGGTCGAGGAGAAGGTAATTCCCCTCAACGACAATTATCTCCACAGATTTATCGATCACGACCGCACTTCCGATCGACGCATCCAAAGCCCGGTCAAAACGCGGGATTATCACCTCTTCATAATTTTGGAGGCGCTCAAGCATCGCGGTAAAGCCTGCGAGATCGAATGTCTCTGGAGCGCCTTTCCGCGAACGTAAGCCTCGGGCTTCCAAAATTTCATTGTCGAGGTGAAACCCATCCATGCCAAGTAATCCAGCATGCTGTCCTTGGCTGTTCAGCTTCTCGCACAGCGCAGCGGCGAGCGTTGACTTTCCCGAACCAGGAGGACCGGCAACCGCAACGAAATTCCGGTGGCCTGAACTTGGCAGGGCTATTACCCGCTCTGCAATACGGGCTACGATGTCAGTGTCGGCCGCCATGTGAGTTTATGCAGCGGCCTGATCTGGTTCTTTCGCGCCCGTCATAAACGCAACGGCATCCGACATCGAATAATCCTTAGGATCGATGATTGTGAGTCTCTTACCAAGTCGGTGGATGTGAATCCGATCGGCGACCTCGAAGACGTGCGGCATGTTATGGCTGATCAGGATGATCGGAATACCACGGGATTTCACATCCTGAATAAGCTCAAGGACTTTACGGCTTTCCTTCACTCCAAGCGCCGCCGTTGGTTCGTCCATGATGATGAACTTGGTGGCAAAAGCGGCTGCCCGCGCCACCGCAACGCCCTGGCGTTGACCACCAGAGAGGGTCTCTACAGCCTGAGTAATGGATTGCACGGTCATTAGGCCAAGCTCGGTCAGTTTGTCGCGCGCGAACTTCTCCATGGCGGGGCGGTCCAACTGGCGCAGCCACTTTCCGCGCAGGCCGGATCGGCGGATTTCACGTCCCATAAACATATTGTCCGCAATCGACAAAGCCGGCGACATGGCAAGTGTCTGATAGACGATCTCAATCCCCATGTTGCGTGCATCCATCGGCGACGTGAAATTAACCTGCTGCCCGTCAATCAGGACCTCTCCGGCATCAGGAATCGTCGCCCCGCAAATTGCCTTGACGATGGATGACTTTCCCGCGCCATTGTCTCCGATGACCGCAAGAATTTCACCTTTGCGCAGCTCAAAGTCCGAATGATCGATTGCGGTGACGTGACCGTAGCGCTTCACAAGGCCTTTCGCCTCGACGATGAGTTCATGATCCGACATTACGAAGACACCTTTCTGATCCACTGGTCGACGGCAACAGCCGCAATGATGAGCATCCCGATCAACAGGAAAGTCCATTGTGCGTCAGCACCCAAAAGTCGAAGTCCAAGTGTGAAGACGCCGACGATCAGCGCTCCAAACAAACTTCCTAGGATTGAGCCTCTCCCTCCAAAGAGTGAGATGCCACCGATCACCACCGCTGTAATGGACTCGATATTTGCGAGCTGCCCGACAGTTGGAGAAATCGATCCGATACGGCCCACCATGGCCCAACCCGCGAAAGCGCAGATAATACCTGACAGAAGGTAAACGGAAATAAGGGTTTTCTTGACGTTGACGCCCGATAGTTCGGCGGCCTCCGGGTCGTCGCCGACGGCATAAACGTGCCTCCCCCACGCGGTGTGTTTGAGTGCGTAGGCTAACGTAAACACCAGGACGAGCATAAAGATCACCCCAAGCGTGAAAGTTGCTCCGCCGAATTGAAATTTCGTTCCGAAGATTTGCAGAAGCGACGCTTGGGCCTCAATATCCTGACTTCGAATTGTTTCGTTCGCTGAATACAGGAAGTTAGTGGCGAGGATGATCTGCCAAGTTCCGAGGGTTACGATAAACGGTGGCAGCTTCATGTGGGCCACAAGCCAGCCATTCAATGCGCCGCACACCGCGCCGACAGTGAGCCCGCAGGCGATCGAAACTTCCACTGGAAGGCCGTAGCGAAACGTGAACTGGCCCATAACCACCGATGAAAGCACCATGATCGCGCCAACGGAGAGGTCGATACCAGCCGTCAGAATGACCAAGCTTTGCGCCGCTGCGACAATGCCAACAATCTGCACCTGTTGCAGGATCAGCGTCATCGCAAAAGGTGAGAAGAACCTGGACCCAATGAGAAGGCCGAACACAACAATGGAGACCAGAAGTACGATGAGAGGCACGAAGGCCGGGTTCACATGCAGAATATGTTGCAGCTGCCCGACGAAACCTCGGCGTGGATTATCAAATTCCGCTATGGCGTCAGGTGCGCTTCCTGCGGACTGCTCGTAGTCAGTGTTGGACATACTATCTCCTCCATCGGTCAACGCGTTGACCGCCCCGTCTTCTCAAACTCTGTCAGAAAATTACCGAGTCGTCTTGTCCGGTGTGCAGAGGGGCGCGAACGCCCCTCTACAATTTGCTCGAATTAGCCCCAGCAAAGCTCCAGGCCTTCGGCAGAGGTAATCGACGGAACTCCGTCGACGGGAGAGTCGGTTACAAGCGCGACGCCAGTATCAAAGAATTCTTTACCAGGTGTCGGCTGAGGCTTAACGCCTTCGTCGGCCCACTTCTTGATGGCTTCAACGCCGAGTGCTGCCATAAGCAGTGGATACTGCTGCGAGGTCGCTCCGATCACGCCGTCAGCAACGTCCTGAACGCCTGGGCAACCACCGTCGACAGATACGATCGTTATATCGTCGGTCTTGCCGAAGTCTTGCAGCGTCTTATAGGCGCCAGCCGCGGTTGGCTCGTTGATCGTGTAGAGGACGTTCACGCCGTCATCTTTGGTCAGAAGGTTTTCCATCGCCTTACGGCCGCCTTCTTCGTTGGCGTTTGTGACTTCGTTGTCGATGATCCGTGGGTCGGTCTCATCGCCCCACTTGTTCGGATCTTCAAGGCCAACACCAAAGCCAGTCAAGAAGCCCTGGTTACGAAGAACACCCACTGTTGGCTGCGAAACGTTGATGTTCATCATACCGATCTTCGCGGACGACGTATCAACCTGAGCGGCAGCCCATTTACCAATAAGTTCACCTGCGAGGAAGTTGTCCGTTGCAAACGTCGCATCCGCCGCGTCGATGGGTGTAAGTGGCGTGTCGAGAGCGATGACAACGAGGCCAGCTTCGCGAGCTTGCGTCACTGCGGGCACAATCGAAGACGTATCGGAGGCAGTAATCAAAATGCCTTTTGCGCCGTCTAGGATACAAGTTTCAATGGCTTGAACTTGTGTTTCATGGTCACCGTCGATCTTACCTGCGAAAGACTTAAGCTCCATGCCAAGTTCTTCCGCCTTGGCTTCCGCGCCCTCTTTCATCTTAACGAAGAACGGGTTCGTCTCCGTTTTAGTGATCAGGCACACCGAAGTGGCGTGGCCGCCAGCCATCGCGGTGCCTGCAGTTGCGAGCGACGCGACCGCCGCTCCGATCAGAATCTTTTTCATAATTTCCTCCCAAGGTTTTGTTGCCGACCTGAGTCGGAACACATCCAGTAAAGCCGCTGATTTTTGCTTCGTCAATAAATAAATAAAAGTGATTTATAAATTGACTTGGTAGTGGGCCGCAGGCATAAATTGACTAGGGAGCCAGCAGTGCAAATAGATGAATCGCTAATAAGGGTGCCGGGAGGGGCTGCGAACCAGACTGGTTTGCGAGACCAAAACGCCCGTCTCATCTTATCGTTCATCCGACGATATGGCGAGATGCCAAGTGCCGAAATTGCACGGCGGTCCGGGCTCTCGGCTCAGACAGTCTCGAACATCATCCGCTCTTTGGAGGCCGACAACCTTCTGAGGCGTGGCAAAGCTGTAAAAGGCAAAGTTGGCAAGCCTTCGATCCCCATGGCGCTCAATCCCGAAGGTGTACTTTCACTTGGTTTAAGTATTGGTCGTCGCGCTGCAGAACTGACGTTAATTGATTTTAAGGGTGTCCAGATCGACGCCGTTTCGACGTCATATGCCTATCCGGTCATCAATGATGTCATGGGTTTTTTGCAGTCCTCGATCGAACAGCTTTTCAGGCACAGATCTGGCAGCCGAGCCAACCTTACCGGCATTGGTATCGCGCAACCAAATCGAATTTGGGAGTGGCTAGAAGCAGTCCAGGCTCCGGCAGAAGAAATGCGCGAGTGGCAGTCATTCGACATTGGTGCCGAAATAACGAGACTTACCGGTTTGGAGACATTCCCCGAAAACGACGCAACCTCCGCATGTATCTCGGAACTCTTGATTGGCCGGGGGAGCGAGTTCACCGATTTTGCGTATATCTTCGTAGGCGCCTTTGTCGGAGGGGGCCTAGTTATGAACGGCAATATCATTTCAGGCCGCTCAAGAAACGGGACCGCTCTCGGTCCGCTCCCGGTACCAGATGGCAAAGGCGGAACAACGCAACTCCTGAATGTCAGCTCACTCTATTCCCTTGAGGCACACCTGCAAAAAGCAGGTCGAGATCCACTGGAACTTCGCGATATGGATGACGACTGGTCTTCCATCGAAGAGGCATTGGTTCCTTGGATCGAAACGAATGGTCATTATCTCGCAATTTGCTGCGCATCGATTGCCTCAGTGGTCGATATTGAAGCAATAATGATCGACGGAGCTATGCCAACTGAGGTTTGCCGCCGACTCACAGATGCTATCCGCAGGAACTACGCGAAGCTGGACCTAACAGGACTCGAAGACTTTCGCATCGAGCAAGGCGTAGTTGGTCGGAGAGCACGTTCTATTGGTGCTGCCTTGTTGCCAATTCACTCGCGTTACTTTTTGGCTGCTTAAGCGCAACAGTCTTAGCAAACTACCTTATGCATATATCTCCGCACCGCCCGCATTTCGGACTGACGCGCAGACCACGGCGAATAACTGGACAGAGCATAACTTGGTCGACGCTGCAAAGCGCACTGCAGACTGCCAAGAACCCAAAGCGGCCAACGCTTCAAGCCCCCCTCACCTCATTACCCGACCTCCATCGTACGGGATCGTTTGACCAGTGACGAACCCGGCGACGTCGGACGCCAACATCAGGACAAAAGCCGAGGTTTCCTCATAGGTGGTCAGCCGCTTTAGCGGTACGTTTTTAGCTGCCTGCGTAATCTCGTCAGGCGAGAACAACTCTCGTACGAGATCGCTGTCGACGAAGCCAAGAGCGACAGTGTTTACGTTTACACTTGGCCCCAACTCTAGCGCCATCGATTGCGTCAGCATGTTCAGACCTGCCTTCGAGGCCGCGTAGTTGGCGTTCCCAACGCGTGCAACGACTGCTGATGTGGCCGAGATGTTGACGATCCTCCCTCGCTTGGCAGCGACCATATGACGACCCACAGCTTGCGAGACCAGAAAAGGACCCTTGAGATTAACGTCGATGACCCGATCCCAGTCTTGTTCGCTCATATCAAGGAATGGTGCATCGATACTGAGGCCAGCATTATTGACAAGTATGTCGATGCCGCCGAACCACTCGATGACCTGTTCGACCATAGAATGCACTTCATCAGAACGAGCGATGTCTGCGCGAACTGCGAGCGCTTCGCCGCCCGCGTCCACGATGCTTGCGGCGGTCCCTTCGGCCCTTTCTGCTGAAGACGCGTAATTTAGAGCAACCTTCGCTCCTTCGCTCGCAAAATCGCGCGACATTTGCTCTCCGAGCCCACCGCTTGCGCCCGTGATCAGTACCGATTGACCCTCAAATACTCCCATTTTGAATGTACTCCGAAGCTATTTCCCCCAAACGTTAGCAAAGGCGAAAAATTTTAAGAAGTGCTTCGGACCCCTCAAATTGATGGTGCCTGTGGAACAGCTGACGCGAAACGAAACCCGAGGCGGTTCGCTTCATCCACTTAGTGTCCACTTAGCCTCGCCGGGAAAGCGGGCGTCTCGTTGTGAAATAAGGAGAGTGGCTGGCTGTGCAGGCAGTCTTGAGCTAGCCAGTCTGAGCTAGGATTTCCCTGTTTTACAGGGAAAGAACAGGGAATATCGTCGGTTTCATTGAGTTTGGGCTCATTTGAGAGGATTTCCATGCATAATAAA
>CAYPVG010000388.1:0-4184 GCA_964414085.1 uncultured Boseongicola sp.
CAACCTATCTCTGCGTGTCTGACGAGAACGTGTGAGGAGTTCCGCTTGCCCGTAACTCTGGCCCGCCATAGAAGGGCGAAACGAAATTGCTCACCCGCGATTAAGGCGATGTAAGCGTGCGGTTTCGCACTGTCAACGTTGCCTACCGTCACGGCACCGAGAGAGGATAAAGAATGGCTTTCAAACAAACACTTTCCGCCGCATGTGTTGCACTTTTTGCCCTATCGGCACCTGTTTCGGCAGAAGGGCACGCATCCGCGGAAACTGTCGTTGCGACTGTAAACGGAAAGGACATTACGCTCGCGCACATGATCGTACTGAAACAGCGCCTTCCCGCGCAGTATCAGTCGCTGCCCGGAGAGGTTCTTTTTGAAGGTATTCTCGATCAGCTCGTGCAACAGACACTCCTAGGCGAGTCGATCGAACAACTGTCGCCCGGAAGCGTCGCCACACTTGAGAACGAAGAACGCGCGCTCAAAGCAAGTGAGGTCATCCAGACCATTTCGGAAGCCGAGATCACCGAAGAAGCTGTTGAGGCCGCCTATCAGGAAACTTACGTCGACGGCGGATCAGCAAGTGAGTTCAACGCAGCGCATATCCTAGTTGCGACGGAAGAAGAGGCTCTGGCAATTATCGAGGAACTCGAAGGTGGCGCGGACTTTGCCACCGTTGCGCAGGAGAAGTCCACCGGCCCGTCCGGGCCAAGCGGTGGCGATCTTGGCTGGTTCGGCCTCGGGCAGATGGTGGCACCATTCGAAGCCGCAGTAGTTGCCATGGAGCCGGGATCCATTTCCGCTCCTGTACAGACTCAGTTTGGTTGGCACGTGATCAAGCTGAACGATTCTCGTTTCCCTCCGCTTGACGCCGTGCGTGCTGACTTGATCACACAGCTGCGTCAGGTGGCCATCGAAGCGCGTGTCGCCGAACTGACAGTGGGTGCCGATATTTCTCGGTCCACTGTCGAAGATATTGATCCGGCACTGTTGGACGACCTCTCTATTCTGGAGAACTGATCATGGCTGGAAAGCTGCCCATTGCACCGCTGGCCCCCAAGGACGGCTTTCCAAAGTTGCCCGTTGTCAAAGGCGTGCGCTTCGCGACCGCAGCCGCCGGTGTAAAATATGCCGACCGCACGGATGTGATGCTGGCGCACTGCCCGGAAACGGCGTGCGTCGCTGGCGTCTTCACGACATCCAAGACGTGCTCTGCAGCTGTTTCCGATTGCCGCGCAAAGCTCGGGTCAGGTGACGGCGGGGGGATTGCAATTGTCGTGAACTCGGGCAACGCCAATGCCTTCACAGGACGTAAGGGAGCGGAATCTGTCGCTCGCGTGAGCGCCGCCGCCGCAGAGGCAACAGGCGTTGCCCCATCAAATGTTTTTACCGCGTCGACCGGTGTCATAGGGGAGCCTCTTCCCGACGCCAAGATTACCTCCGTCCTTCGGGAGCTGGCAGAAAACACCTCGGAAGACGAGATCGAAGGTGCCGCAGAAGCGATCATGACGACCGACACGTTCCCGAAAGGCGCCTCGCGGAGCGTGGCGATTGGCGGGAAGCAGGTGCACATAGCCGGTATCGCAAAAGGTTCTGGAATGATCGCGCCAGACATGGCGACGATGTTGGTCTACATCTTCACCGATGCTTGGGTGTCTTTTGAAACCCTCCAGGGCTGGACCGAAGGTGTATGCAACAAAACCTTCAACCGCATAACGGTCGACAGTGATACTTCGACCTCCGACACACTGCTGGTCGTGGCGACCGATGGCGCGGATGTCGATGTCGAAGGCAGCGGCGACGAGGACGCCTTTGTGGCCGCTCTCCACGACGTCATGCTAGACCTTGCGCATCAAGTTGTTCGCGACGGCGAAGGTGCGACCAAATTCGTGACTGTGCGGGTTGAGGGTGCAGTATCCGATGAGGATGCCGACCTAGTCGCGAAATCCATCGCCAACTCGCCCCTCGTTAAAACCGCAATCGCCGGAGAGGATCCAAATTGGGGTCGTGTGGTCATGGCCGTCGGCAAGTCCGGAGCGGAAGCGGATCGCGACCTGCTCTCTATCTGGTTTGGAGACACGCTTGTCGCGAAAGAAGGTGAGATGGCCGCAAGTTATGTAGAAGCGGACGCCGCTGCGCACATGAAGCAGGACGAAGTCACTGTCCGCGTCGATCTTGGCTTGGGCAACGGCGCAGCAACAGTTTGGACCTGTGATCTTACCGCACAATACATCGCCATTAACGCGGATTACCGCTCGTGAAAACTGTACTGGTTTCCGCAGTCGCTTTGATCGACTCTGATGGCCGAGTGCTTCTTGCTCAACGACCCGAAGGCAAGTCCATGGCTGGTCTTTGGGAGTTTCCTGGAGGCAAAGTCGAGCAAGGAGAGACACCTGAGGTGGCCCTCATCCGAGAGCTTCACGAGGAACTTGATATCGACACTTGGGCCAGCTGCCTCGCCCCCCTCACGTTCGCAAGCCATACTTACGAGGGTTTCCACTTGCTCATGCCGCTTTTTGCCTGCCGAAAATGGGAAGGCACGCCGCGCGCGCAAGAAGGGCAAACACTAAAGTGGGTTTTTGCCCGTGATTTGAAATCCTATCCGATGCCACCGGCGGACATTCCATTGATCCCGATCCTAAGAGATTGGTTGTGAGCGCACAGAATTTGTGCGTTCAGGCGCAATAATCCTAAATCTTGATCTGTCATTTGTAACAGATTTGTGTAGAACCGTTGGGCCGATCAGTCGGGGGGTAAGGCCATGATCAGCACGATATTGCTGGGCAGTTGTGTCAGTGTACAAGGGCGATTTGTTCAAGCCTTGTCAGACGGGCGCATCGCCGTGAGAGTTGGCACAAAACTCTTTTACGGCCAGCCGGTTTAACCCCTCGGTCAAGGCACCACACTCACGGGAGACAAACTCGGTTCGTTTCGGTAAAAGCGCGCTGTAGGGAGGCAGCGCGCTTTTGCTTTTCGAGATCACAGCCAGATGCGCGCCGAGTATAGCTTCGCACGATCGCGACGATCTCCTTTTGGAGCCGATACAGAGCGACCCGCGCTCATCTGTTGGTCATGTACACGACGGCTTTGTGCACCTTTTTGTCCGGCGAAGGTAAAGAGGTTGAGTTTCATAATATGTCCCTTTCGCTTGCTTTTTTGGTGACGTTTGCAACACTGAGACTGCCAGCCAGACGTGGGCAGCGACATCAGACAGATGTCCCAAATGACATCGAAAGAGGGGAAACTTCATGGGACATATGTCACGGCCTACCCCAGAATGAGACCCGTCAAATTCATTGAAACCCACGACGGGCTTTCTTTAGCGTGGTCGCGCAGCGGGAACGGCCGGCCGCTCGTCAAGGCGGCCGCATGGCTCACACACCTAGAATATGACTCGGAGAGTCCTGTTTGGTCTCACTGGACTGAGTTCTTCGAAGGAAACTTCGACTTCGTGCGATACGACGAACGAGGCTGCGGCTTGTCGGACCGCAAAACGGGCGTGCTAGATCTTAATTCCTGGACAAATGATCTCGAACGGGTGGTCGACACCTCGGACATTCAAAAGCCCTTTGTCCTGATGGCAATGTCGCAGGGCACGGGCGCTGCTGTAGAATATGCGGCAAAACACCCCGACAAAGTATCGCACCTCATTCTGTGCGGTGGCTACGCGCGCGGTGTCAATCATCGCAACAATCCGAAAGCAGCCGAGCTTTATTCGGCAGCAACCGAAGTCTTCCGGATGGGTTGGGACTCGCCAAACTCTGCGTTCAAGGAGGTCATGACAAAGCGCTTCATCCCCGATAGTCACCCAGACGCGCTCCAATGGTTCAATGACCTGTGCCAACGCACAACCTCACCTGAGATAGGCGCTGAGCTCATGCGCGCTCGCGCCAATATGAACGCAACACACGCATTGGAGAAGATCACTTGCCCAACAATGATCTTACATGCGGAAGGGGACAACGTCGCGCCGGTTGAAGAGGCGCGTTTTCTTGCCCGAAACATAGCAAACGCCGAATTGGTGATGCTGCCGTCAAACAATCACATCCTACAGTCCGACGAGCCCGCTTGGAGCATCTTCTGCGAAAACGTCATGCGATTTGCTGGTAACAGGGCCAGCAAGGTGGATGAAAATCTCACACCTAGAGAACGAGAAATACTTACCGGTATTTGTGCCGCTAAGAGCAACAA
>CAYPVG010000389.1:0-3254 GCA_964414085.1 uncultured Boseongicola sp.
GGATCGACCAACGCGCCGACGGTGCGCTCATCATTTACGATTACAAAACCGGCACGCCGCCGTCCGAACGCGAGATGCGGTACTTTAAACGCCAGCTCTTGGTCGAAGCCGTAATGGCCGAACGTGGCGCCTTCGCAGATATACCCGCTGAACGCGTCGCCCGCGTTGACCACATCGGCATGAACCGTGCGCTAAAGATGACGGGCGTCCCGATGGATTTTCACGACGTCACGAAGTCACTGACCATCGACTACAGAACCGAAACGGTCGAACGGGAGCTTCTTCAGCTTCTTGAACATTTCAATAAGAAATCAATGGGGTATATGCCACGTCGCGCGATGGAGCGTGTCCGGTTCAGCGGTGATTACGATCATTTATCTCGCTTCGGCGAGTGGGATGACTCCGATGCAGCCGAGAGGGTAGATCTGTCATGACGACCTTGTCTCAAGCCTCCATCGACCAGAATATCGCCGCCGATCCTGGTGCCTCCACTTGGCTGTCCGCCAACGCTGGCTCAGGAAAAACACGCGTTCTCACCGACCGAGTCGCGCGACTCCTGCTCCAAGGCACTAACCCCCAAAGCATCCTCTGCCTGACCTACACCAAGGCCGCCGCGACCGAGATGCAGAACCGCCTCTTCAAGCGGCTCGGGGCTTGGTCAATGCTTGACGACGACGCCTTGAAGTCCGGACTTGTCGAGCTTGGCGAAAACGTACCCGACAATCTGGACCGCGCCAGAACACTCTTCGCCCGCGCCATCGAGACACCCGGCGGTCTCAAAATTCAGACGATCCACTCGTTCTGCGCGGCACTTCTCCGGCAGTTCCCAATCGAAGCCGGCGTCTCCCCTCAGTTCACCGAACTCGACGATATCACCCGCAAGGAAATGATCCGCGACGTTCTCGATGTGCTCGCGAACGCTGGAACGCAGTCCTTGTCGGATGTCTCTGAAATTTTTTCTGGCGAAAGCCTGATCGACCTCGCCCAGTCTATCGCATCCAACTCGGAACACTTTGTGAGCACCGACATCCGCCAGATGATTTTCGATCATTTGGGTGCCCATCAAAATGACAATAAAAGTGCCATTCTAGACGCGACTGTATCGGACGACGATTGGACTTTTCTGAAGTCCCTGCAGGCCATTCTCGCAACGTCTGACAAGACGACAGACCAAGCTCTCGGCACCTGGCTGACGTCGCTGCCGACAGAGCGATCCTATGCCTCGATCGCGCGTCTCGAAGGCAAACTCCTTTTCGGCGCAAGCGCCAAGAACCCGTTCGCCCCGAAGTCAAACACAATACCCACAACCGCTTTCCGAAACGGCACTTTCGCGCCTCACGCACCGCAACTACACCGCATTATGGAGCGCCTCGCCGACCTTCGTCCAAGGCGTATCGCATACGAGGCCGCCGAACGAACGACGCGCCTGCACTCCTTCGCTGCCGATTTCCTCCCCGCTTATGCGCAGGCAAAACAAGACCGCGGCACACTGGATTTCGATGACCTCATCCTAAAAGCCCGCGATCTCCTCACTCAGGACGGCCTCGCTTGGGTGCTCTACCGCCTTGACGGCGGGATCGACCACATACTGGTCGACGAAGCTCAGGACACCAGCCCGGCGCAATGGGATGTCATCAAAGCGCTGTCGGCCGAGATCACTGCAGGTGAAGGCGCGCGTACGGATCGCCCACGTACCATTTTCGTCGTTGGTGACAAAAAGCAGTCGATCTATAGCTTCCAGGGCGCGGATGCGCGTCGCTTCGACACCACTGCGGAAGAATTCCGGAAGAAGCTCGAACACGCAGGCGGGCTTCAAAGCCGCGAACTCACATATTCCTTCCGCTCTTCCCCGGCGATCCTCACCGCTGTCGACGCAACCTTCAAAGATGCTCCCGAAGGTGTTGGCGAAAACATCAATCACAAAGCATTCAAGGCGGACCTCCCGGGACGTGTCGATCTTTGGGATCTCCAACCAACGCCCGAGGAGCCAGACGATATCGAATGGCACGATCCGGTGGATCGCCTGTCCTCGGAATCTCCCACAATCCAGCTCGCAAAGCGGATTGCCGAGAAGATCTCTGAGATCACAAAAACAGTCTCTGTTACTGGCGAAAACGGCGAAATAAGGCCTGCCACCGCAGGAGACGTGTTGATCTTGGTACAGGGTCGCGGCGCATTGTTCGACAGCATCATCTCCGCCTGCAAATCTGCCGGCCTCCCCATCGCTGGCGCCGACCGCCTAAAGGTGACGGCGGAACTCGCAGTACGCGATCTATTGGCACTTCTGTCTTTCCTAGCCCTTCCTGAAGACGACTTGTCGCTGGCGACCGTTCTGCGCTCCCCTTTGTTCGGCTGGACCGACCAGCAGCTCTTCACTTTGGCCAATCGGCGCAAGGGCTACCTCTGGCAAGCCCTCCGAGAAGCGCAGGATGATCACCCCGAGACCTTTTCAGCACTCGATCAATTACGTCGCGACGCAGATTTTCAAAGGCCATACGAACTTCTTGAGCTGATCCTGACACGACACAACGGCCGCCGCTCTCTCATGTCCCGCCTCGGGGCAGAGGCTGAAGACGGCATAAACGAGCTGCTCAACCAAGCCCTCCGCTACGAACAAACCGACACTCCAAGTCTGACAGGCTTCCTCGCCAGAGTGTCCTCTGATGATGTTGAAATTAAACGACAATCCGACACATCCGACGGCTTGATACGCGTCATGACCGTCCATGGGGCAAAAGGGCTGGAGGCACCAATAGTGTTTCTTCCAGACACCATGCGCGACCCCCGCGCTTCCATCGATGATGTCATTTTGGACGATATGAATACGCCTTTGTGGAACCTGGGCAAGGACCTTGCTCCTCCTAGGCTCCAATCTGCGAAGGAAGCCGCGGCGCGCGCGGAAGTAGAAGAGCGTCAGCGGCTACTCTACGTCGCAATGACGCGCGCGAAGAACTGGTTGATCGTCGGCGGAGTTGAAAAGTCCGGCCAAGGCGACGCGCGATGGCACAAGACTATCCACGACGGCTTAGTGGCTGCCGGCGCTACACGCATCGAGGATACCGATGGACAGCACATACTGCGCCTTGAGTACGGCGACTGGAATCAACAGAAGCCCGCAAAAAGCCCCGATTTAGTGACGATTCCGACAGAAATTCCTGATTTCTTAACGACCAACGCCTCAGACCCCGTATCCCTTCCAAAGCCACTGTCACCGAGCGATGTGGGTGGGGCGAATGCACTTCGGGAGGGTGGCG
>CAYPVG010000390.1:0-11763 GCA_964414085.1 uncultured Boseongicola sp.
CGGTGACCCAATTTAGAGTTTCGTGACCGTCGTTTCTTTCAAAAGATCCATTGTCGTCGCGCGATCACACAAACGAGTGGCCTCAGTCATCACAGCCGCACTTGCCGCGGCTACACCCCAACGCAGACACTCTTCGACGGGCTCGTCGCCGGCCAGCGCCAAAGTGAATGCGCCGACAAAACTGTCCCCAGCACCGACTTTGGAGATCACAGGTACTTCCGCTCCGACCGCATGCCACATGCCGTCCTTTGTCGCGAGTACCGATCCATCGGCTCCACGTGCGATGATGATGATCTTGGCAACGCCTGCTTGAACAAGGGATTGCGCAAAGGCGGCAGTGTCTTCGCGCGTTGGCAGCGGGCGACCTGCAAGCTCCTCACCTTCCGGGCCGTCCATGCGCAGAACGTGCAACGCTTCACGCGGCTTCTCGGCAAGATGGAAAAGAGCAGGCCCCGACGTATCAACGATCAAGCGAGCTTCGCGGCCTTTGACGTGACCGGCAAGGATCGACGGAAAGTCTTTTGCTACGCCTGGTGGCTGGCTTCCGGAAAGAACGACAAGCGTGTCTTCGCCCGTGGCTTGGTCGACAGAGTCCAACGCACGCGGGACATCCTCTTCAGTCCAAACCGGGCCGGGCATCACAAAGCGAAACTGATCGCCTGACTTTTGATCGATGACACTCATGGATTGCCGTGTCTCGCCCGGACCTTGAAACGCAACGGTTGGAACGCCTTCCAAGGCCAAAAGCTGTAGCAAATGCGCGCCCGTTGCGCCGCCGATGGCGACCAAGGCAGTCGCCTGTCCTTGCAGGAGTTTCACCGCACGTGCCACGTTAATCCCACCGCCACCCGGGTCGATCTGCGGTTCTGTACAGCGAAGTTTCGGCCCAGGCTCGATCACCGGAGACGTTGTGCAGAAGTCCACTGTCGGGTTCAGCGTGATAGTCAGGATGTGCGATTTCATGGCGCAAACCTTGATTTCAAAAGCGAGTAGGTTTTCTTGCCCTGTTAGCGCAATCACCGCAAGTAGAAAACTGCGAAGCCCACTACGTCTCCAAGTTCGCCTAGGTCCACCATTCGTCGATGGTTGCGATATCGTCGTCGGACCAGCCAAAGTGGTGTGCGAGTTCGTGCACGTATACATGCGCAACAAGAGCCTTTAAGGTCACATCACCTCTGTCGGCCCACTCGTCCAGAATAGCGCGGCGAAAGAGCCATATCGCATCGGGGGCCTGTGGTTGGTCCATGGCCGATTTCACTGTGACCGGGATGCCCTCGTACAGGCCAGTCAGTGAAAAAGCGTCATCCAGCTCCATTTCGGCCAGCATTGCATCGTTTGGAAAATCTTCGATGTGCAAAGCGACTTGCTGAGCAGCATCGCGAAACGCTTCAGGTAGCGTCGCGATGGTTTGTTGGACAATCTCTTCAAAATCAGAAGCGTCTGGCGCCGTGCGGTCTGCAATGCTCATGCCCTCCGATATGGACAAAAGCGGCTGCATATGAAAGAGCACCGCCGATTAGGAGAGACCCATGACCGTTACTCGTTTTGCCCCGTCCCCAACCGGATACCTGCACGTCGGCAATCTACGCGCTGCACTGTTCAATTGGCTGATCGCACGCAAGGCTGGTGGCACGTTTATCTTACGGCTGGACGACACCGATCCGGAGCGTTCGAAAGTGGAATATGTCGACGCCATTCGCGAAGACCTTGAATGGCTGGGACTGACATGGGACCGAGAAGAGCGTCAGTCAGACCGTCTCGATAGATATGCTGAAGCCGCGGACAAACTTCGTGACATGGGTCGGTTCTACGAGGCTTGGGAAACACCGACCGAACTTGATCTGAAGCGTAAGAAGCAGCTCAATATGGGGCGCCCTCCGGTATATGACCGCGCCGCTCTGGCTTTGAGTGACGACGAAAAAGATGCGCTGCGTGGTGAGCGTGGCGACGGTGTTTGGCGCTTTAAGCTCAACCACGAACGCATTGAATGGAAAGACGGAATTCTCGGCGATATCTCCATTGATGCCGCGTCGGTAAGCGACCCTGTGCTTATCCGTCAGGACGGTCAGGTGCTCTATACGTTGGCCTCGGTCGTTGATGACACAGAGATGGGCGTCACGCATGTCGTGCGCGGTGCCGACCACGTCACGAACACTGCCACTCAGGTGCAAATGATCAACGCACTTGATGGAAACGTGCCCGAGTTTGCGCACCACTCCTTGCTCACAGGACCCGGTGGCGAAGCATTGTCAAAGAGACTCGGCACACTTGCGTTGAGAGACCTTCGAGCGCGCGGCATTGAGCCGATGGCGGTGCTCAGTCTCATGGCACGTATTGGGTCGTCCGACCCGGTGGAGCTTCGGTCAACCCATGAAGAGTTGATCGAAGGCTTTGATGTATCTCGCTTTGGCGCGGCGCCGACAAAGTTTGACGTTGAAGACCTTGTGCCGATGTCAGCGCGAGTTGTTCAGTCTTTAGCCGTTGACGACGTTGATGAAACTTTGGCAGCAGCATCGGTACCTTCGGAGCATCGGGCCGCGTATTGGGCCGCCGTAAGCGGCAACGTTGCAACTCGGGCTGAAGCCGGTTCCTGGTGGCGGGTGTTCCAAGGTGACGTGACGCCGGAGATAGCCGACGAAGACAAAGAATTTGTCGCGACGGCGTTTGAGATGTTGGGTGAACCTCCCTACGCGGACGATACCTGGAGCACATGGACGACAGCCGTGAAGGAAGCAACTGGACGTAAGGGGCGTGGTCTCTTTATGCCGCTTCGGCATGCGATCACCGGCCAAACACGTGGCCCTGAGATGGCGGAAGTGATGCCGCTTCTTCAGAAGAAACCGTCTGTTTGATTTCGCCATTGATAGCGCAATGTGCATTTCCCGCTTGGCGCGCCTCGAAAAAAGCGCATAGCTGAGACATGAGTGATCGCGCAGTATTCCTTGAAGGCAGCTTGTTCCGTCACATCACAGTGATGTCGCTGACGTCATCTGTCGGGCTGATGGCGGTGTTCCTTGTCGATTTTGTCGACATGATCTTCATCTCGATGCTGGGCAAGGCAGAACTTGCCGCGGCCGTTGGGTATGCAGGAGCCATCCTGTTCTTTACATCGTCCTTTGGGATTGGGATGGCCATTTCAGCTGGAGCGCTCGTGGCGCGAGCGCTGGGGGCTGGTGACGAGGAGCTTGCACAACAACGAGCGACTAACGCGCTGATCTATGGCGTTGTTTTCGGGGCCGTTTTTGCCTTCATGGTCTGGCTAAACCTAGAGCCACTCGCCCGCCTCATGGGGGCGGAAGGCGCAACTCTCGAGCTCGCAGTCTCGTATCTGTCGATCATCATACCGACGCTTCCGTTGCTGTTGATGGGGATGGTCGGTGGAGCCATTTTGCGGGCCCACGGGGATGCGCGCCGCGCTATGATGGCGACCGTTTGGGGCGGCGCGATTAACGCGGTGCTCGACCCGATTTTGATCTTTGGCCTCGACCTTGAATTGACGGGCGCAGCGCTCGCCAGTGTCGCCGCACGAGTAGGCATTGCGACCTTCGGGATCCTCCCGATCATTTGGCACTACGGAGGCTTTCGTCGACCGACTGTTCAAAGTCTGACGGCCGATCTGCCACCCGTCGCGACGATTGCAGCTCCGGCGATCCTAACCCAGCTGGCAACGCCGATTGGTCAAGCATATGTCACCCGCTCGATGGCTGAGTTTGGCGAAGCCGCAGTCGCTGGCATGGCGATTGTCGCGCGCATGACACCGGTCGCATTTGGAGTGCTGTTTGCCCTTTCAGGAGCAGTCGGGCCAATTATCGGTCAGAACTTCGGTGCTGGACAACATGATCGCGTGCGCGGCACGTTCCGCGACGCGATGATCTTTACTGCCCTTGTTGTGGTGTTTGTTGCGGGTGTTCTATTTGTTATCCGCGAACCAATTGCAGCGCTGTTCGATGCCGACGGCATCACCAAGGAGCTTGTGTTCCTGTTTTGTGGCCCTCTTGCACTCGCGTTTTTCTTCAATGGTGTAATCTTCGTTGGCAACGCGGCTTTCAACAACCTTGGCCACCCGTTCTATTCGACGTGGATCAATTGGGGTCGCCACACGCTTGGGACGATCCCTTTCGTGATCTTGGGCGGCATGTGGTTCGGCGCGCCAGGTATTCTGTTCGGGCAGGCGCTCGGAGGGGCCATTTTTGCTGGCCTTACACTGATTTTGGTACGCCAGGTTCTTTCCAAGGAAGCCAGCGGCGAAGTGCATCACGAGCCCTTTGCGCGGCAGGCCCGGCTGTTCCAGATTTTGCACCACCGGCGCTAGAGCTCGGTGTGACGCACGGCACCAACCTCATTTAGCCAGAAGTTGGACACCTCAAGTTCTTCTGGCTTGAGCGCTTGGTGTCGCGGATAAATTGGCGCCCTGCGATCGTCCAAGACGGGCGCATCCCACCCATCTGTAGTTTCGAAAAAACGTTGGACGCCGGCGGTGCCAAACTCATTCAAGTACCCTTGAACAACAACATCGACGTACGACAGTAAAACTGGGTGCAGCCCGGACGCAGGAACGTGCCGTTCTGGAGGCGCGTGATAAATGTGCACGCGCGCTGTGTCGCCAAGACTGTGGGCAACGTCCTGAGCAAGCGCCCTGTCGTAGGAATGTTCTCGCTGGTCGAGCGCGTCCCAGGCCGTGCGAGGAACAGATGCGATGAGACCGTCAATGCTGGAGTCGGCATCCGGCACGGCCGTCAAGAACGCGACTTTGCGGCCAACAACGTGCCGCCAAGCGCGTCGCCAGCCATCTATCCGCGCGGGATGCGCGTTCACATAATCATGGGTTCTGCGATTAACGAGAGAGCCGTAGCCAAAGACATATTCTTCCATCGTTTGAATAAGCCTTGGCGTGGGCAGTGTTGCAAGGACTTGCCACAGCGCACGATCCATCGTAACGCTTGTGCGACGCGACGGGAGAAGTTGGGATTCGTCCCAATGCCGAAGGAGCAACCGCCCCGGTAAACTCTCAGGCCCAAGGACCGCCGCGACGATAAAACTCTGGAGAGACCCCGACAGTCGGGGCGCCGAAGGGATAACGATCTCAGGCGAAAGGACAGAGGGGGCGCCAGCGGGCAAGGCATTTGCCCGATAGGTGCCCGGCGCGCATAAGCCGGCAGAAATGGGGATACGATGTCGGATTTGAAGCGCACACCGCTTTTCGGACTTCATTCGAAACTTGACGCCAAGATGGTGCCATTTGCCGGCTATGAAATGCCTGTTCAGTACCCGATGGGTGTCATGAAAGAACACCTGCACACGCGGGAAGCAGCTGGACTGTTTGACGTGAGCCACATGGGTCAAGTCATCCTTCGGCCGCGATCAGGCGACGTTCTGGATGCGGCGAAGGCACTGGAAACTTTGGTGCCTGTGTCGATCCTCGCTTTGAAAGAAGGGCGACAGAGGTATGCGCTTTTCACAAACGACGACGGTGGGATTTTGGACGACTTGATGGTCGCCAACCGTGGGGATCACCTGTTTCTGGTCGTGAATGCAGCCTGCAAAGACGCCGATGTCGCGCACATGCAGGCGCATCTTGCCGATGCTTGCGAGATCGAGGTGATCACAGACCGGGGATTGGTCGCGTTACAAGGACCGGCGTCCGAGGCGGCATTTGCTGCGCTGGTACCAAGCACTGCGGATATGCGGTTTATGGATGTTGGCGTTTTCGATTGGGACGGCGTCGAGATTTGGGTCTCACGCTCTGGCTACACTGGCGAAGATGGCTTTGAAATTTCCGTACCGGAACAGGATGTAGCTCGGTTTTGCGAGGCGTTACTGGCGCAAGAGGCAGTCGAGCCTATTGGCTTGGGCGCGCGGGACTCGCTTCGGCTTGAGGCTGGGCTGTGCCTTTACGGATCCGACCTGGACACGAGCACCAGCCCCGTTGAGGGCGCTTTGGAATGGGCCATTCAAAAGGCGCGTCGCAGCGGTGGGGAACGCGCAGGCGGGTTCCCGGGGGCAGATAGAATTCTGAAGGAACTTGACGAAGGTGCGGGGCGGCGACGTGTTGGGCTGCTCCCTGAAGGTCGCGCTCCCATGCGGGCAGGCACCGAGATTTATTCCGGTGATGTGAAAGTTGGTGAGGTGACATCGGGCGCATTTGGCCCGACACTCGGCGCACCAATGTCGATGGGATATGTGGCAATTGATCAAGCCTCGGTAGGAACTCAGCTTGAAGGCGAAGTGCGCGGGAAGCGGATGCCTGTTAGCATTGTCGACATGCCCTTCCGACCATCCACCTACAAAAGATAATCCAACATTGAGAGGGACTTATGAAGTACACTGAAGACCATGAATGGCTCCAAGCCGACGGCGATATTGTAACCGTTGGGATCACCGAGCACGCATCGACCCAACTTGGCGATGTCGTATTTGTAGAATTGCCCGAAGCCGAAACCCAAGTCGCCAAGGGTGACGAGATTTGCGTTATTGAGAGTGTAAAAGCCGCTTCTGACATCGTTGCGCCGGTGGACGGCGAAATTGTCGAGGTGAACGAGGCGCTGGCAGATAATCCAGGTCTGGTGAACGAAGACCCGCTCGGTGAGGCGTGGTTCTTCAAGCTGAAAGTTGAAGACCTCAGCCAGCTCGACGGTCTGATGGACGAAGACGCCTACAAAGAGATGATCGACTAATCGACATCTTTGACCGCTGATTGATTAACCTAAGCAGGCTGTGGAGGCCGCGATGACGTTTACGCCGACCGAATACCTTCCGTACGATTTTGCCAACCGCCGACACATCGGGCCGTCACCTTCAGAAATGGCGGAAATGCTAAAGGTGCTTGGCGTTTCGAGCCTTGATGAGTTGATTGATCAGACGGTTCCTGAGTCCATCCGGCAGGCAGCCCCGCTGTCATTTGGTAAACCCAAGTCTGAACGAGAACTTCTGTGGCACATGCGAAAAGTTGCCGAGAAGAACGAGGTCTATACGACTATGATCGGGCAGGGGTACCACGGAACGGTGACCCCCCCGGCCATTCAGCGGAACATTCTGGAGAACCCGGCATGGTACACGGCATACACGCCCTATCAGCCAGAGATCAGTCAAGGCCGTCTTGAAGCGCTGTTGAACTACCAGACGATGATCAGCGACCTTACAGGCCTGGAGATTGCCAATGCCTCGCTGTTGGACGAGGCAACTGCCGCGGCCGAAGCGATGACAATGGCTGAGCGGACGGCGAAGTCCAAGTCAAAGGTCTTCTTCGTCGATGAGAACTGCCATCCGCAAAACATCGAAGTGATGAAAACGCGCGCGGCCCCATTGGGGATCGAAGTGATTGTCGGAGCCCCTGAAGAGCTGGCTGCGTCGGATGTTTTTGGGGCAATCTTCCAGTATCCGGGAACGTACGGTCACGTGCGCGACTTCACTGAGCAGATGGACGCGCTGCATGAGGCCAAAGCGCTTGGAATTGTCATCGCGGATCCTCTCGCTCTGACGCTGCTGAAGGAACCGGGAGCGATGGGTGCCGACATTGCAGTTGGGTCAACGCAACGCTTTGGCGTGCCGATGGGCTTTGGCGGCCCGCACGCCGCCTACATGGCGTGTCGTGACAACCTGAAGCGCGCAATGCCAGGTCGGCTTGTAGGTGTTTCGATCGACGCGCGCGGAAACAAGGCCTACCGGCTGAGCTTGCAAACACGCGAGCAACACATCCGCCGCGAGAAGGCGACGTCTAACGTGTGTACGGCACAGGCGTTGCTGGCTGTGATGGCCTCGTTCTATGCCGTTTTCCATGGCCCCGATGGCTTGAAGGCTATTGCTCAGCGCATTCATCGCAAGACAGAACGTCTGGTCATGGGGCTTGAAGCTGGCGGCTATACCGTTGAACCAAAACTCTTTTTCGACACGATCACGGTAGATGTCGGTGCCTTGCAAGGCGTCATCATGGACGCTGGGCGGCGCGAGCGGATCAACTTCCGCAAGGTTGGCGACACAAAAATTGGCATGGCCGTCGACGAGACTATTCGCCCGGCAGTGCTAGAGGGCGTTTGGCGCGCTTTTGGGTTGGATTTCAAGCGGACTGACTTCGAGGCGGGTTACACGCGACTGCCCGTCGAGTATCATCGCACCAGCGATTTCATGACTCACCCAACGTTCCACCAGAACCGCGCCGAGACGGAAATGATGCGTTATATGCGACGCCTGGCGGACCGTGATTTGGCGTTGGATCGCGCGATGATCCCGCTTGGTTCCTGCACGATGAAGCTCAATTCCGCCGCCGAAATGATGCCAGTGACCTGGCCGGAGTTTTCGAACATACACCCATTCGCGCCTTCTGATCAGGTCGAAGGCTATGCCGAAATGATCGAAGATCTCTCGGACAAACTTTGCGATATCACCGGGTACGACGCGATGTCGATGCAGCCGAATTCGGGCGCACAAGGTGAGTATGCCGGGCTTTTAACCATAATGGCCTACCATCGCTCGCGCGGCGACGATCAACGTCGCATCTGCCTCATCCCAATCAACGCCCACGGAACCAATCCGGCGAGCGCGCAGATGTGCGGGATGGATGTGGTCGTGACGAAATGCACCGACAACGGCGACATCGATCTGGATGACTTCCGCGCCAAGGCCGAGGAAGCGGGCGACAAACTGGCCGCCTGTATGATCACCTATCCGTCGACGCATGGTGTGTTTGAGGAAACTGTGCGCGAGGTCTGCGAGATCACACATACGCATGGGGGGCAGGTGTACCTCGATGGGGCCAACCTGAACGCGATGGTGGGTCTGTCGAAGCCGGGCGAGATTGGCTCGGACGTGAGCCATCTCAATTTGCACAAGACGTTCTGCATTCCGCACGGCGGGGGCGGGCCCGGCATGGGGCCGATTGGTGTGAAATCACATCTCGCTCCGTTCTTGCCAGGCCATCCTGAAACGGGTGGTCGCGAGGGACCAGTAAGTGCAGCTCCATATGGCTCGCCGGGCATTCTGATGATCCCTTGGGCCTATATCCTCATGATGGGTGGAGATGGTCTGACACAGGCGACCAAGGTCGCCATTCTGAACGCCAACTACATCGCCAAACGGCTGGATGGTGCGTTTGAAGTCCTGTTCCGGGGAAATAAGGGTCGCGTCGCTCATGAGTGCATTCTTGACACGCGACCCTTCGCTGACAGTGTTCATGTCACTGTCGACGACATAGCTAAGCGTTTGATCGACAACGGTTTCCATGCCCCAACGATGAGCTGGCCCGTTGCAGGAACCTTGATGGTTGAGCCAACGGAGTCCGAAACCAAAGCCGAGCTGGACCGGTTTTGTGATGCGATGTTGGCGATCCGCGAGGAGATCGCGGCAATCGAGGCGGGAGACATTGATGCGGAAAACAATCCGCTGAAAAATGCACCGCATACGGTCGAAGATCTGGTCGGTGAATGGGACAGACCTTATAGCCGGGAGCAGGGATGTTATCCGAAGGGTGCGTTCCGCGTGGACAAGTATTGGCCGCCGGTCAATCGGGTCGACAACGTTTGGGGCGACCGCCATTTGGTCTGCACGTGCCCGCCTCTGGATGAGTATTTGGAAGCCGCTGAGTAGGTCGCCAGACAGAATAAAGCCGCCCTGATATGCTGGGCGGCTTTTGAATTAGATCAGCAAGCTAGTGACGAACGTCGCGTATGGCCCAGACCGTGCCGATGAAAAGCACGAACAATAGGGTCGTTCCCATTCCAGAATAAACCCCAAGCGTTTGAAGAGCGTTCAGACCATGAACCAGCATCATGATGACGCTGCCCAAAAAGGCGAGGGGTACTGTAAGAAGGACAGCTCCGAATGACATGTGGGGTCCGGGGCTCCGGTTTGGGGGTTCGAGTGCTAGAGCAATAGCACCCCGAAGCGAGGGCAAAGTCAACATATGGTTGCGATTATGCTAGGCGGGCCCATCAATTGTGGGAGTGAACCCTTCGAGCGAATGATCGCGTACGGTGCGCAATAGTTCCACGAAACCCGATACTTGATGCCGGCAATAGGCCTCACCTTTTTCGGCTGTACCGAGATGCGCTTCGCCGACTGTACCGGATGGGTTCAAGTCGGAAGATACCCACCCGTAAGATATTGGGCCGATGGGCGGGATCGTCGCTGTCTCCGCTGTCGAGCGGAAATCGACGGCCTTCGTCATGTCCACCGTTTCTGGTCGGAAGTGCAGCATAAGGGACGTTTCGCGGTCGCCCCCATGGATGCCGAAGGACGTTTCCTGTTCGGAAAAGAGACCTTCGGGCGCACCGAAATTGCCCCACTGACACTTCACTGCCAGCATGCCTGCGTGCACACGCAGTTCCCGGGAAAGTATTGATATCAAATCAAGATTTCCGCCGTGACTGTTTACGATGACGATTTTGCGCACGCCGGCGCGGGCAACGGACAGGCCAATTTCACGCCACGCTGTGAGAGCTGTCTCAGCTGTATATGTGAGTGTGCCACGGGCATGGAGATGCTCGTTCGATTTTCCGACAGCCTGAATGGGCAGGATGCGGATGTCGAGATCATCGGGGCACTGTTTACGCAGTTCCGCGAGCATGCCCTCAGCGATCATCGTGTCGGTACCGACCGGAAGGTGCGGCCCGTGCTGCTCGATCGCGGCCGTGGGCAGTATGGCGATGACCTTTTCGGGGTCGATGTCGTCAAATTCGGTCGTGCGGTAGTCGGCCCAATCGAAACGGCTTGTCATGTGGCTTCCTTCGGTGCGTATGTGGCGTCAAGGCGGGACTGGAGATAGTCGGCTGCGCGGATAGGTGGGTATTTCGGCTCGCCTGTCCCGGGGAAGGCGCTGACGATGGTGTCTGGGTTGGCCTCGACAAAGAACGCCACAGAGCGGCGCGTCTTTCTCGGAGGCATGACGCGGTGAGGCGTCGAGACGTAGATATCGTTGGACCATCGCATCATACAGTCGCCAATATTCACGACATAGGCGTCCTCAACGTGTGGCACATCGATCCAATCGCCGCCGCGGGGGCGAACCTGAAGGCCTGGTTCGCCATCGGTCATCAAAAGCGTGATCGCGCCGTAATCAGTGTGGGCGCCGGCGCCGATTTCATTCGCCGCGCCACTGGCAGGTGGGTAGCGAAGTACTCGAAGAGCGCTCAGAGGATCTTTGAACAGGGTGTCGAAATGGTTAAGCGGCAGTCCGAGGTCTTCGGCCATGAGAGATAGGACCGCCAAACCCTGTGTCTGAGCGGCGTCATAGTACGCCAGCATCGTCTCGCGAAAGTCGGCGACGTCGGGCCATTGGTTCAGGCCGCGGAACGGTTCGCCGCGCAAGACTCGCGGATCATCAGAGGCGAGGTCGAGACCGATATTGAAGGTTTCTTTTGTGTCAACTTCAGGTCGAGTTTCATCGAGGCTCTCGTCACCCTTGGCACCCCAGCCGCGAAAGTGCGGCGTGTTCAGAATGGACACTTTTTGTTTTTCGTCAACGGGTTGCGCAAAAAACGCGTCGGAAACCTCGAATATCTTGGCGCGTAGTTCAGCGCTGACGTCGGGGTGCTGCAACATGATGAAGCCTTGCGTACGGAAGGCTTCCCCAACTTCCTTAACCACGGCGGTGCGGTCTGTTCTTACCCTTTGCCAATCTATGACCGGGATCATGCTATGACGGCTTTGGCTGAGGGTTGACCGACGAACCTGTCCATTTTCGCGGCGACGCGTACCAGGTGTTTTTTGCGTGATGCGTCGGTTGACGAGTCCATAAGGTAGTGCGCCGCAAAGGCACGCTTCACCCTTGGC
>CAYPVG010000391.1:0-27573 GCA_964414085.1 uncultured Boseongicola sp.
GGGGCCATTTGGGTTCAGCCGACCCCCGCTGTCATTCAAATTCAAACGTGTGTGGCATGATGCGATTCCGCTCTGGCCCGTGGCTCTTGATCCGCTCTAGTTTTGGTATTCCGAGCTAAGAACATTCTTCATGACTTTGCCCATAGTATTGCGCGGCAAAGCATCCATCGTGACGTAAACGCGCGGGTGCTTAAACCGCGCCAGTTGCGCTTCGACCTGCTCTTTGACCGTGTCGGTATCGATTTTCGCTCCGTTCTCAGGAACCATTGCGGCAACCACGCTCTCGCCAAAGTCGGGATGCGGTATGCCGAAAACCGCACTTTCAAGTACGCCCCCCAACTTGTTCAGCACGTCCTCTATTTCCTTCGGGTAAATATTATAGCCACCCGATATGATCAGGTCCTTGGCTCGACCTACGATTGTGATCCGACCATCGCCGTCTGCGGTGCCCAGGTCACCCGTAATGAAAAACCCATCCGACCGAAGCTCCTCGGCCGTCTTTTCAGGCATATTCCAGTACCCTTGGAAAACGTTGCCTCCCCGAACCTCAATCATCCCAATCTCACCGGTCGGGAGAGGAGCGCCAGTTTCAGGATTTGTGATCCGGACCTCTATGCCAGGAAGCGCATAGCCAACAGTACCAGGGATCCGTTCACCATCGTAAGGATTTGACGTGATCATGTTGGTTTCGGTCATTCCATAGCGTTCGAGGATGCGATGTCCTGTCCGAGCTTCGAAAGCTTCATGAACTTCACTTAGGAGAGGCGCCGAACCAGAGATAAAGAGTCTCATGTTGGCAACGGTCTCGGTGTTCAGTCGAGAGTCCTCCAGCAACCGCGAATAGAATGTTGGCACGCCCATCATCAGAGTCGACTGCGGAAGTTCGTTCAAGATCGTATCAAGTGAGAAAGCACTCATCAGACGCACTTGCGTTCCAGCAAGGAGACTAGTGTTCATTGCCACGAAGAGCCCATGAGTATGAAAGATCGGTAGTGCGTGAATAAGCCGATCACTGTCCGTGATTTTCCACAGATCTGTCAGCACCTCGGCATTGGACAGAAGGTTCTTGTGAGACAGCATCGCGCCTTTGGAACGGCCGGTCGTCCCGGATGTGTACAAAAAGGCCGCGAGATCTTCCGGTCCGCGCTCGACCGTTTCAAATTGCTTCGGCATGGCGTCTGCGGCGGCAGCAAGGCTACCAGATTGAGTCGCTGACAATGTGAGAACGGTAGCCCCTACGTCTTCAGCAAGCGCGTCGATCGCGTCTTTGTTTGCATGGTCGCATACGATCACCTTTGGCGCGGCATCGGTAACAAAATAGGAAACTTCAGACTGTGTGTAGGCCGTATTCAAGGGCATATACACGCCGCCCACCTGAACGGTTCCAGCATACAAGGCCAGTGTATCAGCCAGTTTCGCGGCTTGCACGACGACCCGATCTCCAGGTTCAACACCGCTCGATCTGAGGACATGAGCCATTTGAGCCGCACGCGCCACAAAGTCTCTGAAGCTGATCTTGGTGCAGTCGTCACAAACGAGGAAAACCTCGTCTCGATCAGAGTGGATTGCGAAGAGTGCATCGTAGAGAGTGTTCGTCACGCGACTTTTCCCTTTAGTAACGTGTCAATCGGTGTCGAGGCCAAAGCCTCAACTTTGCGGGTCGCCGCAATTCGCCCGTTGAGTGCGAAATCCTCATGGTACTGCTCTGTCTTGGTCAGATCATACTTGTAGTTGACCATGGTGGTCAGAGACTGTTGGCTGCCTTTTTCCGACAAATCGGCGCTTGCGTGTATTTCATGAACCTCTGCACCGTTGCCCAGATGGAACCGCGCCACAGGATCAAATGGTTTGCCGTCTGAACGCTTGGCCGTCAGCAAATATCGCGCGGCCAGATGCCTTAAAACCTCATCGGTGGCTGTTCCAGTCAATGCAAAGGATGCAGCAGCGCCGATTTCAGGATCCGATTGCTGTGTTCTTAACCAATCCGACAGAAGCGGTATCGGCGACAAAGTGACAAAGGTCTTCAGCTCGGGCAGTTGTAATGAAAGTTCGGCAACGACTTGCTTGATGAGCAGATTGCCAAAGCTAATACTCGCGAGCCCTTTTTGGCAGTTCGAAATTGAATAAAAAGCTGCTGTTGTGGCCGTCTCAGGCTCGATCGGATCGCGTTCTTCGGACAAAAGACCTTCAATCGAATCCGGGATTTCGGTGAGGAGCGCCAATTCAACAAAGATCAACGGTTCTTCCGGCATGGAGGGGTGGAAGAAAGCGAAACACCGCCTGTCACTTGGCGCGAGTCTTCGCCGGAGATCTTCCAGGTCACTGATCTGATGGACCGCTTCGTAGGCAACGATTTTGTCGAGAATTCCGGCCGGCGTATCCCAAGTGATCTGTTCCAGAACCAAAAAACCTCGGTTGAACCAAGATTTCAGCAAATGAATGAAATCGTAGTCCGTTCGGGAAAGCTCCGGATTTTTCTTTTTGAATCTCAGTAGATCAACCCGCATCTCGACGAGGTCACGTGTTGCACCCATTGGTTGATTAAGCCTGCGCAGCAGTTCCTGGCGTCGAGGCTCAGAGACCTCGCACAGCAACCGAAATGCCTCTGGGCTTGGATCCTCGGCGTATTTGAGGGCAACTTCTGATACTTGCTTTGCATCGACATCTAGCTCGGCGTTGATGTACTTGAAGAAATCTAGGCGTGCGGCCTGATCCGCTGCGCGGTAGCGCGCCAAAAGAGTTGCGGCGAGTGTGTACCCGGATACCTCTCCCTCCTCCGATAGGAGCGCCTGACACAGCTCTTTCATGCTGCGGGCGTCACCGTCCTTCATCGAATTTGCGGATCGCTCGAAGATGCGGGGCAGAAGATCACTAAAGACCCAATTGCGTCGCATGATTAGTTATCCATCTGCGAGATGAAGTATTCACCTGTTCTTCGATAGTGGCTGATCAAGAGCGCGGACGCGGCATCGGCATCTCTTTTGATGGTCGCATCGAAAATCTCTTCGTGCTCTTTGGCGACGCTTCTTTCGCCATATCTCGGACCATCTGCAGCCAGGTAGCGATACCGAATGTTCAGATCGTAGAGCTGTTCGCAGTACCGCTGGAGCGTTGGCATGTTCGAGTTGTTAATGAGTGCCAGATGAAAGTCCTTGTGCACCTCCTCAAACAGCTCAGTTTCGTGTCTGTCAGTCCGGGTCATTCTGTGATGGGCAAGGACAATGCGCTCTTCCCACTTTGTGTTTGCATTCGCGATAGAGGCTCGGAGCGCCATGTCTTCAAGCGCGCAGCGTAGCATCAGAATTTCCTGGAAATTTGATTTGCTCACAGGGGCTGCTCGAAATCCGCGCTGGTCAATTCGCTCAACAAGCATATCCGACGTCAAGAGACTCAGTGCTTCTCGCACTGGACTCGCGCCGGTTTTTAGCAACGCTCTAAGCTCCTCGATCTTCAGCTTCTTCCCGGGCGGCATCTCGCCTGTCAGGATGAGATGACGCAGTCTTAAATAGCAGTCCCGCGTCGCTGACTTTTCTTTTCCTTGTGCGCTTGGGATCATGTTCATTGGACTACTCCGAAAGGTCCGGTGTTTCTTACTTCAATGTAACGCGACCGGTCGACAGGCCAACGCCGAGGGTAAGAGAACCTTCGTTGATTAGCCACCTTCTCATCACATAACTGCGTGCTCCGCTTGCGTGCATTGGATCCGCTTTGGCAAGTTCTTGCGCTTCTTCCAAGCTATCTGCACGGTAGACGATCAGTCCCACGCCTTGCATGTTTTCGCCGCTCTCGTCCGACATGGGACCAGCGAACGCCAGATTGCCGGCTCTCTCCAGCTCCGCCTGATACGCCAAGTGCGCTGGTAGATTGGCTTTGACCGCCTCCGGCTCGCCGACTGGCGTGCTCATCGGGACATAGAGTTCTAGGGCAAGCGCCCCTCGTTCAGAGGCTTCAGCTTTGTAGTTCGACCATGCGACCATCATAATCCCCAAAATATCGATATTATTTGACAATGGGATATATTGTGGGCAGAAAGCTGTCAAACGAGAATATGATTGAGATGGAGAAAACGGATGCGGTATTTGGTTGGGGAAACGTCGACAGGTACAGCAGTTTTCTCTGTAAGCGACGGAAAAGCAGTGAATTTATCCCTGCTTGATAGCCGCGTTGGCGAAGACCTTATGGGGCTGATAGCCACTGAAGGGCTGTTGGAATCACTTGAAGACAAGATTGCCGCGGCGCCGTCGGTCGACGTCGACTCGCTCGCTCCTGCTTTGCCGGTCAGCGCACCCGGCGCAATCATTTGTATGGGTCTCAATTACGTCGAGCACATCAAAGAGGGCGGGTACGATATTCCTGATTATCCGGCACTTTTTATGCGCAGTCGAAACTCAATGATGGCAGCAGGTCAGCCGATGGTGCGTCCAACTGCGTCTGAGACATTGGATTACGAGGCTGAGTTAATGCTGATCGTCGGCAAGGGCGGCCGGCACATATCTGAAGCTGACGCTCTCGACCACGTGTTTGGCTACACAGTATTCAACGATGGTTCAGTGAGAGAATACCAACGCAAGACCCATCAATGGACCCCAGGAAAAAACTTTGATGATACCGGAGCGGTTGGTCCATTCGTTGTCACACCAGATGAACTTCCGGAGGGAGCGTCGGGTCTGAAGATTGAAAGCCGCGTGGGAGATGAAGTCCTGCAAAGTTCGAACACTGGCAACATGATTTGGAATGTCCGTCAGATCATCGCGACAATCTCAGCGTATACAACACTTGAACCTGGAGACCTTATCGCCACTGGCACACCTCCCGGCGTTGGTCACGCGAAGAAACCCAATCCTCGCTGGCTTCGTCCCGGTGAAACCGTCGAAATCGAAATCGAAGGCATCGGTGTCTGCGCAAGCCCGGTAATCGATGAGAAAGACACGAGCAACAAGGTTGCAGCAGAATGAACGCTCCCATCGGCAAAGAGCTCGATGCTTTGCGGGCTAAAGCCCAACAAGATCATCGCGACCTTAGAGCACGCTTAGCGCGGCTTGATGAAGATGAAATTGACCTAATCCTACGCAAAGCGCGCTCGCATTACGCGTGGTCGGACAAGCCGGTCCACGAGGCGCTGCTGCATGAAATTTTTGAGATCACGATCAATGGGGCAACCAGCATGAATTGCTGCCCTGCCCGTATCGTGTTTGTAAACTCTGCCGAAGGCAAAGAGCGTCTTGCGAAGGCGCTAAAACCGGCAAACCAGCCGAAAATGATGGGCGCGCCAGTCACGGCCATCATCGCGCACGACCTCAAGTTCTGGGAGAAGCTGCCTTTCCTGTTTCCACATGAAGACAGGCGCCATCTCTTCGAAGGCAAAACCGCTCATATTGAGAATACAGCCTTTCGGAACGGAACTCTTCAAGGCGCTTACTTTATGATCGCAGCGCGTTCTGTTGGCCTCGATGTCGGCGCCATGTCTGGCTTCTCTAACCAGATTGTCGACGAGGAGTTCTTTGCCGGCACCAGCCTCAAATCAAACTTCCTTGTGAACCTCGGATACGCTGACGAGAGCGCATTGTTCCAAAAGCTACCGCGCTTCGATTTCGATGAAGTCTGCAGTTTTGCATAAGAAAGATATTCGATGGCTATCAAAATAAAACCGATCGTAACGTACAGGACAACGGCCCAATGCCCCACTCACGCTCGGACCGAAATACCGGTTCGTGACCTAAACGTTATTGTCGATGAGCCGGTCGAGCGCGGGGGTACCAATTTAGGCCCCGCGCCGACCGAAGCCGCTTTGGCGGCGTTGATCGCATGCACGAACGTCATCGGACACAAGAACGCTCACAGACTGGGAGTCGATCTTGGCGAGGTCACGATTGATGCCGACTGTAAACTCGATCGGCGCGGCGTTCTCATGGAAGAAGAGATCGACGTGCCGTTCCCAAAAATCACGCTGACAGTAAATTGCAAAACGGATGCTTCGCAAGAGGACGTTTCGCATGTCGGTTCCGAGACGGCCAAGTTTTGTGCGATCGCCAAGCTCTTCGGTCAGGCAGGAACAGACCTCACCGTCAATTGGGTGAAAGTAGATTAATAAATTTCGCGGCAAGCACAGGCCGCACACTTAGGGAGGACCAAATGAAACACTGGATCAAGAAGAACCTATGCGGCGCAGCTGTTGTTGCAGCAACGGCCGTGCCAGCCATGGCCGCTGAGACAGTCAACGCCGTGGTAATTGACGGCTACCCGGCACGCGCACTTTGGGTGCAGGAATTCACGAATTTCTTCATTCCTGAAGTCGACAAACGGCTTGCCGAGTCAGGCAATTACGAAATGAATTGGCAAGAGAACTACGGTGGCTCGATTGTGAAGCCGCGCGGTGTTCTTGAAGGCGTTCAGCTGGGCCTTGGAGACATTGGTATCGTCACGACCATTTTCCATTCTTCCAAGCTGCCAAGCCAGGGCATTTCCGGCGCAACACCGTTCATCGCATCAGATGCGCGCGCGGTCGCCAAGGCTGTCGACGAGATTGCACGTGAATTCCCCGCAATGAACAATGAGTTCAAAGCACAGAACCAAGTGTACCTTGCGACAGGCGTAGTGCTGGATACCTATCAGGTGTTCTGCAGCGATCCGGTTTCATCGGTTTCTGACCTTGAGGGCCGCAAAATTGCCGGCGCGGGCCTGAACCTGCGCTATCTCGAAGGTATTTCCGGCGCAGCTGGCGTCCGCGGTGGTCTGACAGACTTCTACAATATGCTCCAAACGGGACTTGTAGACTGCGGGATGCTTTGGCCTGAATCCGCCAAGACATTCAACATCGCCGAAGTCGCACCGTATATGCTTCGTGCCGACCTCGGAGCGGTGAATTCCAAGACGATCACCGTGAACTCGGACTACTGGGCAACTCTGCCTGATGAAGTGAAAGAGGTCCTCCAGGCAGTCGCAATCGATTATCGCGACCATGTGGCGGGCATCGCAATGGATCGCGCTGAGGCTTCCCGTGCTGCGTATGTCGAAGGTGGTGGCACAATCGTCGAGCTCTCCGATGATGACCGTGCCGCATGGGCCAACGCCATGCCTAACATCGCGAAAGAACTGGCCGCGACGTTGAACGAGAACGGCGAAGACGGTGACGGAATGCTGTCAGCCTACGTCGGCAAGCTTGTGGCTGCAGGCTACACGCCGATCCGCGACTGGTCGGCCGAATAAGCCAAAACCGACCCGAGAAAGGTCTTAGCGATGCTGAAATCCGCAGTAGCTGGCCTGTCTCGGGTCGTGAACACTGTCGCCATGACGGCCAACGCCCTAGGGACACTTGTTGTGCTGGCGTTGGTTGTCATCCTGAACGTCGATGTCATCTTACGAGGCGCGTTTTCCGCCCCTATTCCTGGCACCTACGAGATGGTGCAATTCTCGGTCGTAATGATCGTGTTCCTTCAGTTGGCGGATGTTGTCCGCGTTGACCGATTGACACGGTCCGACGGATTTCTGAATCTACTCTACAATCGACGCCCTGCCCTGACCGCAAATCTCCGCCGGATCATAAATGCGATCTCGGCTATCTTCATGGGGCTCATCGCATATATCACCTTCCCGGAATTCCTGCATATGTGGGACACACAGGACTACTTTGGTGTCCCGGGCCTATTCACTTTGCCCTGGTGGCCGGTCAAACTCGTCATCACCTTTGGAACGGCGTTATCCTGCCTCGTCTTCGTGATCAAAGTCATAACCGCGCAAGACCGCCCCGCGTTGGTACGCACCCCTGAACACGATGAGGCCGACCAATGACACCGATCGAAATCGGCCTCGTATCGGTCGTTGCCATCGTCTTCCTGATTTACTCCGGGGTTTATATCCCGGTCGCCCTCGGCATGGTCAGCTTCGTTTCGATCTGGCTGATGCGGGACAACTTCACACTGGCCTTAAACCTGTTGAAGGTCGCTGTCGGTGACAGCGCGATGGAGTACACCTTCGCAACGATCCCGCTTTTTACCTTTATGGGATTAATCGTGTCGAAAGCCGGACTGGGGCGAGACATCTATGAAGTGATGACCATGCGGTTCCGCAAAGTCAAAGGCGGGATAGGTATGGGAACAGTGGGCGCCAACGCTGTATTCGCCGCTGTTACCGGATCATCGATCGCCTCTGCGTCGGTCTTCACCAAGGTCTCTGTGCCGCAAATGATCGCGCAAGAGTACAATCCCAGATTTGCGGTCGGCGTGGTTGCGGGTTCATCTGTCTTGGGCATGATCATTCCGCCTTCGGCCATGTTGATTATTTACTCATTCGTCGCCGAGCAATCGGTTGGCGACATGTTCCTTGCAGGCGTGATCCCCGGTATCCTGCTGGCCATCGCTTATGTCTTGGCTATCTGGGTGATGGGACGTTTCACGCCAAACTTTGTTGGCGGTCGGATTGTCGAGGACAGCGAATGGATGTCGCGGCGCGAAGTCGCCGCAAAGACCTTACCGACTATCTCAATCATCACAATTGTTCTTGGTGGTATCTACACCGGCTGGCTTACGGCGGTGGAAGCGGGGGCTGCGGGTGCTCTTGTGGCTTTGCTCATCGCTATTGCGCGCAAATCAATGACGCCGAGAGCCTTTTGGGACGCATTGCTGGAGACCGGTCATATCACGGCTGCCATACTGTTTCTCATTACGGCGGCATCAATATATTCGCGTATGTTGGGCCTCGCAGGGCTGCCCAATCAGCTTGAAGATTTGCTTGTTGGCAGCGAGGCCACCTTCTGGGTCATCATGTTGCTGTACGTATTGTTGATGCTGTTTCTTGGAACACTCCTCGACACAGCTTCGATCATTCTCATTGTCGTACCGTTGTTTCTGCCGCTGGCTGAGGCACTCGACATGTCTTTGATTTGGTTCGGCATCATAACTGTGGTTGGGGCGGAGATTGGGCTTCTCACTCCACCGCTTGGAATCTCGTGTTTTGTCATCAAGTCGACCATCGACGACGACCGTATCTCGCTCAAAGACGTCTTCATGGGGGCCCTGCCATTTGCCTTCGTGATGCTCATTGTTCTCTTCATTCTGATCGAATTCCCGATTCTCAGCCTTGCTCTCATCTAGGAGACGTTCATGCGTACTGTGACCGCTGAAAATATCACTGAAGTCTTCATGGGTTACCTCGCCGAAGACACCGATCCACGCATGCGCGAGATCATGGGGGCTCTCGTAAAGCACCTCCACGACTTTGCGCGCGAAACCAAATTGACACATGAAGAGTGGCGTCGGGGGATCGCATTCCTCGAAGGTTGCGCTGCTGTCGAAACCGAAGATCGCCACGAATTCGTGCTTGCTTCAGACGTTCTCGGCCTCTCGTCACTTGTGGATATGATCCACTCACATCCTGACTCGACAAGTTCATCGGTACTTGGACCCTTCCACGTCTCCGGGGCCCCGCCGTTGGCATACGGCGGTGATATGAAACGCCATTATGGTGGCCCTGTCCTTCTGGCCGAGGGAACAATCCGCGACACTGATGGCAATCCAATTGCCGGCGCGGAGCTCGACATTTGGCAAACCGCTCCGAACGGACTTTATGCCAGTCAGGACGAAGAGCAGGACACCTATTCATTTCATGGTCTAATGACGGTTGGAGACGACGGTCGGTATGCCTTCACAACAGTTAAGCCCGTCGAATACACCGTGCCGTCAGACGGACCTGTTGGTGACATCCTCAGGGCGTGTGGACGCCATCCATGGAGACCTTCGCACCTTCATTACATCGTCACAGCACCCGGGTTCAGACCTCTTGTCACCGAGATCTTCCCCGACGATGATCCATACCTTGATGAAGATACCGTCTTCGGCGTGCGCTCGGACCTTGTGATGCACTATGACGAACGCCCGGCAAGTGAATTCCCCGAAGGCATGGCGATATCCGGCAAAGTCACTGACACGTTTCTTCACGTTAACTTCGATATAACGTTGGCCAGAGAGGCCGAATAAGCGGCAAATCTGAAAGAGCTTCAAATAGGTATCCGGGGGGATAGCAATGGGACTGAAAGTGATTGGTTCGGGATTTGGCCGAACCGGAACAAAGTCGCTTAAGGAAGCGCTGGAAATTCTGGGGTTTGGCCCATGCCACCACATGTACGAAGTCTTGGATAACCTAGATCAGGTGCCGGTTTGGAAAGCCTTGGCGGACGGCAAGCCTCAAGATTGGGAGATGGTTTTTGACGGCTACTCCAGCCAAGTCGATTGGCCTGGCGCGCATTACTGGGAACAGACGATTGAAGCCTTCCCAGACGCCAAGGTTGTTCACTCTGTTCGGCCAGTTGAGAAATGGTGGGCGAGTTTCGACAAGACAATTGGCAAACTTATGGAGCGATACCCCGAGCTAGACCTCCCGCCGCCAGTTCGGGAGATCCTCGATATGAACAACCAGTTCATTGGGCAGGCAACATTTCATGGCAAATACCGAGTCAAAGAAAACGCGATTGCAGCCTTTGAGGCGCGAACTGCGAAAGTGAAAGAGACTGTCGCTCCCGAAAGATTGCTCGTATTCGATGTCGCAGAAGGCTGGGGGCCACTTTGCGAATTTCTGGATACACCCGTTCCAGACATGCCCTTCCCGCATCACAACCTGAGATCCGATTTCTGGGAGGTCTTGGGCGGAGAACCAGACTAAAGTTTCGAGATCCGTCTACCGCAATCCAGCAGCGCCCGGTCTATGGCGCATCCGCTGACGCTGCAGATCTGTTTGTGGAACGACTATGCCATATCAATAGCAGTAGCGTCGCGAGGGCGGCAGTCATCCAAATCATCTCTGGCTTGAACATCAGAAGCGCCGCAAGTCCGAGTCGAGAAACAACTTCCAACGCGGACAATGGCTTTCTGTCATAACCGGCGAGCGCCGAAGAAATCAGATAAAGCGCTGCAACCAATCGCGCCAAGAGTAGCAGAAGCGCAACGAGATGCGCCTGCCCATCATAGCCCGCTAAGTATCCGGTGCCGCCCGATGATCGCGGATCAAGTATAGCCTCGTTGATCAGCAAAAGCTCAGGGTAGAACGCAAATACGAACGGGACGACAAACATGACAATGCCGGATTTCACCGCCGAGAAAGCAGTCGACATCGGTTCAGCCTTTGTGATCGTTGCAGCCGCGAATGCAGCTAGCGCCACCGGTGGCGTGATCGCACTGGCAACAGCGAAGTAGAAAATGAACATATGGGCTGTGAAGAGCGACAAGCCGAGCCCCGCAAGAACCGGTCCCATCAGAAGGGCCGCGTTGATGTATGCGGGCACTGCGGGCATCCCCATGCCAAGCAAGACAGCAAGAAGCATTGTTAGTAACAGCGCCACGAATTGCGCCAGTGTTGATCCACTACCCCCAAGATCCAGGCTGTTCAGCCAGGCCAGAACGTCGAGCGACAGAAAGACCGGAAGCCCGGTGAACGACAAACAAAAATCGATGATCGAGACTGCAAGGAACATCAAATATAGCGTCGATATCAGTCCGCCAGCATCGGCCAATGCGTCGATGATTTTCCTTGGTTTGGCACGAACTTCCGGATCGAGAAACAGGAGAGCAAGGAGAAGCGCAACGGCCCACCAACCGGCCGCACCTGCGGCTCCTGCAGAGTTCTGAACCGTCTGTAGAATCCAGCTAAGTTCGGACACCTGGCAGCCAGTATCGGTAAAGACGCGCTCTGCCCCAAGAAGACCGCCCAAAAGTCCACAACCGATGGCATCCTTGGGGGTCAGAAGCAGCATCAAGATCAACAGAATTGGCCCGAAGATCATTATGAGGTTCAGGTAGTCCTGCCGAGAAAACGCCATTTCATCCGTAAGCTCTCCAATCGCAGAAATCCCCTGTTTGCGAGACTGGAAAACTGCCGACAGAAACAGACAGAAGAAATAAGCGACCGCAGGGATGATCGCCGCGACTATCACACTGGAGTATGGGATCGCGGTAAGAGAGGCGAGTACAAAAGCCGCGACTCCCATTACAGGCGGCATGATTGATCCGCCGGAGGAAGCTGCTGCCTCTACTCCGCCCGCGAAGACTTTGCTGAAACCGCGCTTCAACATCATTGGGATGGTCAGCACGCCCGTTGAAAGAACGTTGACGATGGGGCCGCCAGAGATCGTGCCAAACATGGCAGACGAGACAATCGCAGCGTGCGCGGGACCACCACGCAAATGCCGGGTCCACCTGAAAGCCAGTTTAATCAGCGACCGACCTCCGGCAGAGCTGCCAAAAAGCGCGCCAAGGACCAGGTATGGAAAGATCGTATTCAGGACGATGTCCATGAACCGTCCAAGAAGACCGGAAGAGTTGTTCACAAGGATGTCGTGCACTCGCGGCCGACCGTCTGAGAGCATCCTTGGCTCACCGGCCAACTTGGTCACGAAGTACTTATTGATGTCGTCAACACCGTAGAAATACCAAACCAGAACAGTGAGGATCGTGTAGGCCGAAATCAGGATTGCGACGAGAACAAGCGGCAGGCCCCAAACCCGCACATTGTAGGCCAGGAACACCACAATCGCGAGACCGACGATTAACACTAGCCAGCCGCCGGTGGTGTTTACGCATTGAGGGTCTTCAACAGTGGACGGGGCTGGTAGACCGAGCGTCGCGTTGAATTCGGCCGCAGCCTTCATGCTTTCCGCAATCAAACGGGCGCGTTCGCCTGTGATCCGATCAACTAGGCATATCGACTCTATTTCGATCAGATAAGTCAGCGAAATAGTTAAAGCCATTGCGACAAACGCAATGTCGAGCGCCATTCCAAAAGCTGCCCATGCGGGAGATCGGTCTCTCCAATGCCGCCAGACAGAATGTTTGAGCGCCACGATCAGCATCATCAGCGCAAAGAAGATCGGGTAAAACCATTCGAACGGAAAACGGCGGAACTGTGCTCCCTCGCTCCCTAATAAGCTGGCCGCCCACGCGTCGTAACCTGGGATGCCAGGTGTCGCGTTCGCCAACCCGATCAGGACCATGCCAACCGACAGGAAGTAAAGCAGCTTCAAAGCGAAGGAGCGCTTTTCAACGTCGACGGGTTGGTCGATCATCGCCTTGTCCACTTTCGTGAGTTTGGCCGGGGCGAAGTCCGCCCCGACCTAAGTGCTGTTGGACCTATTTCGCGCAGTCAGGCAGTGCGTATCCGGCTTCTTCCCAAGCGGCGACCGCACCTGGGTGATACTTGATCGGATTTGGGCCACACATGTCGGTCAGCTCCGGATCGGTTTCACCGTGCCAAACCGTCGACATGAAAGGAGCCTTGGCGTGATAGATCGTTTCGATGTTTTCGATGAATGCCGCTGTCAGCGACTTAGCAAGGTCGAAGTCCATGTTAACATTGACAATATCGCCACCAACGGTACCGGGACTACGGTAAGTATCGTCTTCTGACACAATCGTGACGCCCCCCGTGTATCCCATTTCTGAGACCGGTATCGAGAACGCCACCGTGCCTGGAATTCCGGCGACCCGCTGGAAATCTTCGCCTTCAAAAACATCTTTTGGCATCGAAAAGATCGTCATGTCGCCGGAGGATAGCGCGGCGGTAACGCGTGGATCCGGGAAATCGAGCGGCACAACGAATGCGTCTGCCGAGCCATCTTGAATCGTGGACTGCATCTGCCCCCAGTTCACTTGAATCCCTGTGTAGTCCGAGCCGTCTTCAAGCCCAGTGACCGTCTGTACAAGCAGTCTCGCGTTTGTAAGCGCAGCTCCTCGAGGTGGGCCATTCAAGAGTGTTTTACCTTCGAGCCCGTTCCATCCGTCGATATTGGCACTGTCGTATGCAAAAAGCCCCTGTGCTGAAATCCGATAGGTATAAAGGACAGCAAGATTACTCGCGAGTTCGGCACCGGCGTCCGCGCCGAGGCTGGCGTAGGGTCCGACACCTCGCGATAGCAGGAACGGAAGAATAAAGGGAGCCGCAGCGATATCTGATTTGCCTTCTGCAACGTTTTGAACTGAGTTGGTAAGGGTCTGCCCTGAAGTCACCTGAATGTCAGCGATGCCATTCTTTGCCGCGGCTTCTGACAATGAAATGATCGAGATACCCGGCGCGGTGTTGGGACTGGATGTCTCCGCGGTCAAAATGGTTTGTGCCTGTGCGGTTGTCGCCAATGCGACGGCAAGACCCAGCCCTGCTGCAAACTTTTTCGGCATTTTTTATCCTCCCAGATATCTTTTGGCCTTTGACAAAATCTCCCATTCGGCTAATTCCTAACCAAACGGGGAAGAAATGTCGATATTTTTCCTCTTGTTGGCGAAATAGCTAGATTACTGGAGGTTTCAATGCCCGAACTAAAACTGTTTGTCGCTCCAAATAGCTGCGCACGCGTGCCGACGATTGCTTTGGAAGAGATCGGTGTGCCATTCGACACGCAACTGGTTCGAACGCTCGCGGGGGAACAGAACACTCCTGAATTCCTTGCCGTGAACCCTAAGGGCAAAGTTCCAACCCTTATGATTGACGGTCAACCGCTGACGGAAAACGTCGCCATCCTCACTTGGTTGAACGACACGTATCCTGAAGCAAATCTTATGCCAAAGACGACTGACGGTTTTGAAAAGGTCTTGCAGATCTCGGACCTCTCGTTCTTTTCGGCGACGGTTCACCCAAATGTCACGCGCATCTCAATGCCGATGAAACTCATGGCGGACAAAGAGCTGGCGATAAAAACCGTCCGCCCATTCGCAATGAAAGACATGCACAAAATCATGAAGATGATTGAGGCTCGTCTTGAGAACGGTCCCTGGTGGTACGGTGACACATGGTCAGCCGTGGATGGCTATCTGTATTGGGTCTGCAGCAGAGTAATGAGCGGCGGCTTCCCGTTGAATGAATATGTTAACCTGTCACGGCACTTTGATATGAGCAACGAACGGCCCGCGGTCCAACGTGCGATGGCCCGCGAGGCGGTGAACATCGAAATACTCAAGTCTGAAGGGCTGATAAAAGCTCCCGCATAGGCGTAAGAGCTTTAAGAATTGCAAAGGTTCGGAGCTGATGAATGTACTTTGGATTATGGCGGATCAGCTTAGGTGGGACTACCTAAGTTGCTACGGTGCCAAACATATCGAAACGCCGAACCTTGATCGCCTTGCGGCGCGCGGCGTCCGGTTTGACCGTGCCTATGTACAGTCTCCAATCTGCGGGCCGAGCCGCATGAGCTTTTACACTGGTCGCTACGTCCGCTCACATGGCGCCACGTGGAATGGGTTCCCGCTTCGCGTTGGTGAACCGACACTAGGGGATCACCTACGTGAAATTGGTGTAACCAGTACACTGGTCGGCAAGACGCACATGCGCGCCGATGAAGAGGGTATGAAGCGGCTTGGGATTGAGCCTGAAAGCACGATCGGCGCGCTCGTCAGTGAATGCGGGTTCGAAGTCTTTGTGCGGGACGATGGAACAAATGCCGCCACTGACATCAAAAGACATGCCGAAGACTACGAAGAATACCTAAGATCACATGGCATGGGCGGCGAGACGCCGTGGGAGGAATGGGCGAACACCGCGATTGGACCGGATGGCAAAAAGAAGTCCGGCTGGCTCTTGGAGACTGCGCCATTGCCGGCACGCGTCCCAAAGGAGCACTCTGAAACGGCGTGGCTCACAACGCGCGGCATCGAGTTCATGGAATCTCAGGGCGACGAGCCGTGGCTTTGCCATCTAAGTTATATCAAGCCGCATTGGCCCTATCTTGCGCCAGCGCCATACAACGACATGTATTCCGCGGACGATTTGCCACCCGTCAACCGACGCGATGATGAGCACAGCCACCCGCTAATGCAGAATTGGGCGAACACCCGTATCTGCAAGACATTCGCGCGAGACAACGTTCGCGAGGTAGTGGGCCCGGTTTACATGGGGCTCATCAAGGAACTGGACGACAACATGGGTCGGCTATTCGCCTATTTGGAGGAAAGTGGCCGCTTCAAAAACACTATGATCGTCTTCTGCTCCGACCACGGCGACAATATGGGTGACCACTGGCTGGGTGAGAAAGACCTTTTCTACGACTGCTCAGCCCGTATTCCGCTGATAATATACGACCCTCGCAAAGAAGCCGACGCGACGCGTGGCACCTCCACCGATCTTCTGGTTGAGGGCATCGATTTAGCTCCAACGTTTCAGCAGTTCCTTGGCGCACCCGCCAAGCCACATGTCTTCGAGGGCCGATCGCTCGAGCCATTGCTCCACGATTTGTCCGTTGAATGGCGAGATCACTGCATTTCGGAATACGATTACGCGACCCGAGATGCACGACGCATGGTGGGTGTTGATCAGGGTGATGCCCGACTCGTCATGGTGTTCGATGGCCGTTGGAAGTACGTCCATGTCGAAAAGATGCGCCCAATGCTTTTTGACCTTGAGACAGATCCAGGCGAGCTCCATGACTTGGGCGAAAGTCCGGAACACCAGCAAGAAGTCGAACGCTTAAGGGCGCTCCATTTCGACTGGGCAAGAGAGCACCACACCCGCATTACCAGATCGCCGGAGATCATCGAAAAGATGACCGATATGCGCGAGCCCGAAGGCATTTACATCGCCTATTGGGATAAAGATGAGCTTGATGAAGATGGACGGCGTATGCCGCCTCACATCGCCGACTAAGAGTTCGCTTTCAAAAGCTGCTTAGTCGACAGTCGCGTTTTCTCTTGACCGAACCCAACTTCAGCACCTTCTCTGATCTCCAGATAGAGGGCTAAGTTGTATCCACGGGGGACTAAATGGCAGCGCGGGTAGAGCAGACCGATGTCTTGGTTATCGGTGGAGGCACGGCAGGTTTTGGAGCTGCAATCGCCGCCGGCCGCCAAGGTCTGCGCGTCACTCTGCTTGAAGCAACAAGTAAGATCGGCGGTGTAATGGCGTTTTGCCCCGGGATGCCTTGGGGCGGCGCCTACCCAAAGGATGAAATCATTGGCGGATTGATCGAAGAGTTAACCGATCGCCTAGCCGAAATGGACCCACCCGCTGCCAAGAAGCGGACCTGCACGCTGGAGAATTTCGGGCCAGAGATCGTCTACGACCACGACATTGCTACTTTGACGATGTTCGAGATGCTCGAAGAAGCAAACGTAAGCGTCAGATTGGGAGCGATCGCGTTTGAACCCGAGATGTCCGAAAACGTCATTTCGTCTGTTGCTTGCTGCGACAGAAATGGGTCGTTCACCATCCAGCCAAAGATTGTGATTGATTGCTCCGGCGACGGCGACATCTCTGCAAAAGCCGGCGTCCCATACTCATTAGGTGATGCCTCCGGCAATATGATGGCTGTGACCATCTCGTTTTTCATGATGGGTGTGGATTGGGATCGCGCTTTTGCAGAGCCCGATCCTTACTTTGAGAGGTTTTCGGCAAACGGCATAGCAGAAGGAAGGCTGCATCGAGACCTATCAAAACTCTACCTGATGCGCGGCTTTCATAAGGGAACGGTCTTTTGCAACTCAGTGCACGTGCGCGGCGTAGACGGGACTGACCCCGCAGAGGTCGCTGCAGCTACCCAAGAAGGGCGCAGGCGGTGCAAACAACTAGCCGAATTCCTGCGAAGCGATGTGCCCGGATTTGAAACGGCTTACATGTCTATGCTGTCGCCTACCGTCGGCGTCCGCGAGACGCGAAAGCTGAAGGGCGTGTACCGTCTGAAGGGCGAAGACTTGGCGCGCGCGACAAAGTTTGAAGACGGCATTGTCGCCTGCGACAATCCTGTGGACGACGTGATGCGCGCCGAAGGGGATATGACCCACGACGCTGCTATCTCATCTGGTCAGTACTACACGATACCCTTCCGCTCGCTTTTGCCCGAAACGATCACAAACTTGATGTTTGCAGGACGCATTCTTTCGGCTGACCCGGTGGCGTTCGCATCCGTACGAGGAATGCCGCAATGCATGACCATGGGACAGGCGACTGGAATTGCCGCGGCGCTGGCCATTCAATCCAACGTCTCAGTTCAAAACGTGTCGAGTGACCGTCTTGTTCAAATTCTGTCGGAACAGGGGGTCAATCGTCTTAAAACGCCAAAACTAAATAACGTCTGACAAGTTCCCAATTGTGATCCAGGTCGACGCTCGCTTCCTGCGCTGAAGCGTTCGCCGTAAGTTGACGTCCGGCGCGTCGGCGTAGGAGTCGATCGAATTGATCCAGCGCCGGGAGGACCGGAGCATTCAAGTCAGATAACCGCTCCGAGTCCATTGCGGACAATCCTGCAACCGACCGTGTGATCTATCTAATTCATTGGTCATTCGGAATACCTTTACGTCCACTTAAATACATCTGAATCAACCGATCCAGCATTTGTTCAAGTGTTAGTCCACCAACTTTTTTTTCCGAAACAGCGACACTTAGGATGCCTGTGAGGCTAGCCCAAAGTACAGCCATATCCGCTGAGTGCTCAGCTCTTTCGATCTCGCTATAAAACTGGCCCGTTGCCTCTCGCATTAAGTCAAAGAGTTCCCGAATCTGAGCGTCATATTCTTCGGTGAAGGCGTGCCTTTCGCCGTAACGATAAGACATAACGGCTTCCCACTCATTTGGATGGTTTTCAACGAACGCTACAAATGTCATTCCAAAGGCTTTTAACCTATCAGCTACCGTGCCCGTCGTAATGCTCTCCGTGCACCTTTGGTAAAGCGCCCGGAGCGTGCGTGCGTTCATTGTACAAGCGAGCTCATCCATACTGTCGAAGAGTTGGTAGAGCGTGCCAATTGTATATCCCATGCGAGCTGCGACCTTCCGCCCGGAGAGAGCCGATACACCGTTCTCGATGACAATTGCCCTGGCTGATTCGAGCGCCATTTCGGTCAGCTCTTCGCGGGTATGGTCTGATCTTCTCGCCATATTTCAGAGTGTTACATGATTTTTCTGACAACGGGAAAGTTTTTGTTGAACGACGTTCATGTTTTTGATACTTAAATTAATCAACGCTTAATTATATGAGGACTCGCCATGACCGTTGCTGTAGGATGCCCTCTAAGGCCTGCAACACCACGAGTGGTGGTCCAGTTGCTCGATCACCCGAAGTTCCACCAGGTAAGACCAGTTCGACGCGCCGAAGAGCCCATGACCATCAACTCGATCACCGCGAGATCACACCAAGGGAGTGGTAAGACAAAGCATGTTTCGCCTTTGGTCCTGATCGGGATTGGCGCGCTATATCTGGCAATACTCGGTGATTTCTATCTGAGGTTTCTGTCATGAGTGTCTGCGCGAAGAAGAGCGGAACCATAGCACGCTGTGAAATGGAGTTCGTTTAATGGTGGCATCACTAGTAGAAGGCGCCTGGATTGGGTTCGCCGCCATACTTTGGTCACCGATGACAATTTGTAAGGAAGCGCAAAGCGTAGAGACCCGCGACGCACGGTACGGTTTTCTTTCGTGGCACCTCTGCCGCACGGGTATATGAGCAAAAAGGAATACGAACTCATGATGCGCTGGGTAAAGTGGTTTGGGACAGTGACACTCATTCTAGTCGTGGGAGCCTTTGCGGCTGTTGTGTGGGGCCCTGTTTCAGAGGTTGACCTGTCACCCAGATTCAACGCAGCGATAATCGGCCCTGACATAGACGAATGGCTGGAAGAGCAGGAAGAGGAGTTTCCCGGCATCACACCCGGCACAGAAAAGCAGGTGACCTGGGCTGGAGCCAAAGGTGCAAAAACGCAAATCGCGGTAGTTTATCTGCATGGCTTCTCTGGAAGTTCCATCGACCTCAAGCCCGTCCCTAATAACGTGGCGGAAGCATTGGGTGCCAACTTGTTCAAAACTCGGCTAGCAGGTCATGGACTCGACGGGGCGGCCCTAGGTGCGGCCACGCCGGAGAGTTGGATTCAAGACACAGCAGAGGCGCTCGCTATCGGAAAAAGGTTGGGCGACAAGGTATTGGTAATCGGCACCTCAACCGGTGGAACACTTGCGACGATCGCTGCCGCAGACCCGGTCCTATCCAACGATATTGCAGGTATAGTCCTTGTTTCGCCGAATTTCCGAATGAAGCCAATGCGCGCACGAGTATTTGACCTTGGCTTTGCTCCAATCTGGGCGCCGTGGTTTACAGGACCAGAGTACAGCCGCGCCCCGACTTCCGAAGCTCATGCGACTTACTGGACGAATACCTATCCGATTTCCGGTCTATTCCACGTAGCTGCCTTGCTCCGCGCGGCGCAAAAGCTCGATCTTTCGCAGGTAGATGTCCCGCTGTTGGTTATGTATTCGCCAGCTGATCAGGTTGTGGATGCGGCTCATACGGTCTCCTTCCTCCAAGCTTGGGGTGGGCAGGTCCGTTGGGAACAACGGCAAATGACGGCCAAGGATGATCCACGCTCGCACATGATCACAGGTGACATTCGCAGTCCGGCACAAACAGCCGCTACCGTTAAGATCATTCGGGATTGGCTAGAAGACACTTTGCCATAGCCGCGCCGCGAAGGAACGGCCGTTGGTTCTATAACGACAAGGCCGCAGTGCAAATGTCCAGCAAGTCCGCATGACGGCCATAGGAGTTGGCTCAGCGCTAGGCGAACCCGAGGATCGAAGTCAGACGACCGCTCTGAGCCCGGAACGGACCAGTTTGCGCTCATTTGAGGAAGGCATTTCGACGTCTGCTTAGGCAGTTACCCGCCTGAAACACAGTGTTTTGCCCGCACAGACTCGCAAATCAATCGCGCCCACGTTAATGTTAATCCCATTAACACTAGCGAGCGAGGCAAAAGATGATCACTCGACGGCTATTTGGCACCGGGCTGGCAGCAGGGCTGGCAACAACAGGTTTTCCGGGCAGAGCCAAGGCAAATCCCTATCGAGGCCCCAACATCGTGTTGATCCGATTTGGGGGTGGCGTCCGACGAACCGAAACCATTGAGGAAGCCACGACCTTTGCTCCTTACACTCGCAAGGTCCTTGCGGAACGCAGCACGCTGATACCGAATATGACGATCGACCAGATGCAGGGTGGCAATACTAGCCATGCTGAAGGAACACTAAACTTGCTCACAGGTCGATACCAAGCTTATCGCGATGCCGGGTCGGGCATCTTGGATGACCGCCTTGAGCCGACTGAACCTACACTTTTTGAATACCTGCGCCGAAGCTATGACATCCCGTCACATCAAGCGCTTTTGATTAATGGGGAAGATCGACCCCAGGAGGAGTTCTTCACCTACGGAATTCACGGGCACTATGGCATCGATTTTCGATCAGAGATGCTGAGCTTGCATCGCTTCAAAGTCTACAAGTTTGCCAGAATTCTCGAAGAAGGCGGGCTCAGCGAAGCCTCAAGACGTGAGGCTGAAAATGCGTATGCAGATCTTCTTGCTGCCGACAAACGAAGCATCCAGCCAGAACAATCCGCGCCGATCCAGGAATTCTGGGCCAAGTGGCGGGACCACTATGGTGACGATGGTTTTAGGAACCCGCGTGGTGATCGACTTCTGACTGAGTTGTCGCTTTGGGCGCTTCGAGAATTGAGACCGCGTCTGATGATGGTGAATTACCAAGACCCCGACTACGTACATTGGGGAAATGCGAGCCATTATACACGCGCGATTGCCACAATTGATGATGGCATTCGTCAAATAATGAACGAACTCGACCGCCACGACCAATACCGCGACAACACTTTGGTAGTTGTCACGCCCGACTGCGGTCGCGATGCTAATCCTCTAATGTCGGTTCCTTTTCAACATCATTTCAACTCAGGCGCAGCACGTGAGGTTTGGGCATTAATTTTCGGGCCCGGTGTTTCAAAGGGGCGGATATACGACCGTGCAGTCGATCAAACGGCGATTGCGGCGACCCTTGCGGAGGTCATGGGGGTTCGTGCCGAACGTGCCGAGGGCGACGTTCTTGCCGAAGTAGTGTCATGACCGCATGGACTGAAACGTCAGAGATGCGCAGGAAAGGCATTGGCTTCTTTGGTCTCATTTGGGCCGTTCTTTTTGGCACGATGGCTGGGCTGACACCAGTGACATCTCTGGTGTCACTGGGTTGGCTTTCGCGCCGTATGCGCGAACAGGCACTTGTTTCTGCCGGGTTGCCCGGGATGACACCCAGCTGGATTCTGGGCGAGCCGGGGGGCAGATTGCTTTCGCGCGCGCTTGGTGGTTTGGCCGCCAACATTCGTGAAGGTATCAAAATGGCGTTCAGTCTGATGATTGCAGCCTTTCCCTTTGCATTGGTCTGGTTGCTGAGTTGGTGGGCAGGTTGGGAGAATTCCTTCTCTAAAGGCTACGAACAGGCTTTCATCGGTCCCATCCTCGGTCTGGCGGGGGTCGCGATCTTTTCGTTGGTGATGATCTGGCATCCGATGGCGTTGGCGCATCAAGCTGTCGAGGGCCGGACTCTTGCCTTCTTTGAATGGCGTAGAGTTCGTAGTGCTGTGCGCCATGCTGGGTTTGGCTATTTCCTGGTGTCATTGGCGACAGTTGTGTTTGCTCTGCCGCTTTTTGCCGGGCGAGGTTTGGTCGTATTTGCCTCGGATATCTTCCCGGGATTTGACAGCATGTCGGCTGCGGAGGTCGTTGCGCTTTCGGGCCAGATCGCACTCGTGAAAGCGGGATATGCCTTCGTAGCCCTGATGATCTTGCGCGGGTGGCTCGCCAAGGTCTATGCGCGGGCAGTTGCCCGAGCATTGGGTGGGCCGGATGCTGGCCTATGGGTGAACTCGGCGCTGGCTGAAGGAGCATCTGGAGGGCGCCGTTCGTGGAAACTCACTCACTGGTTAAGGGCTGTTCTTTTGACAATCGTCTGGTTCGGATTGGCCGCACAGATCTATGTCGGTCAGTTTTTGAACTACGACTGGTACATTTGGTTGACGCATCCGTTTTGGATGCTGCCCTGGCCGGGCTAGCTTCACCTGGTACAGCGACACTTTAAGAGGCTATTCTGCACCTCCACACACGGCTGGCGAAAAAGGGAAGTTCATAAGGGCGGTCTCACGAAGTCCGAGGATGACTCGATAATCTCAGCGAAGATCAGACCTAAGGTCTGTTTTGAATCCTAACCCCATCCTCGACAGCGGCAGACGGATAAAGAACAACCCGGTCACCGAGATTTAGGCCTCCCAAGACCTCAGCCAGTGACCCGTCACTCATCCCGATTTCGACGGCGGTCAACTGAGCGACGCCATCGCGATGCAAGAACACCGACCAACTACCGTTTGAACGGAACAGAGCACTGGTCGGCACGACGACAACACCCTCGCCCCGCCAGATCACGATTCCGGCTTCCAAACGGTACCCGTGTCCGAGACCGGGGCGCTCGTCAGGAGAGCTTTTCAGATCGATTTCGACACGCACGCGCTGTTCTTCGATCCCCAAGGCGGATGTTTTTGTCACGCCAAAAGGGTCAATTTGGCGAACTTCACCAAGCAAATCATTGTCCTGCCCCCAATCCCGAAGCACCGCGGCATCACCGACCGAGACCTTGACTGCATCGGATGAAATCAAATCCACGATCACCTCCAGATCGGATTTCACGTTACCGATCTCCAAAATCGGTGCACCTGCCGGGAGGACGGTCTCGCTTTCCTGAAAGACCTGCAGGATCCGACCGTCGATAGGCGACAGCAGCGGAATTTCTCGAACGCTATTGTCCGCAATCGCATTCGCCAGCCCAACATCATCCTGCCCCACGAGTATCGCCTGCGCGTTGACCAGCTCCGCCTCGCGCATAGTGATAGCTGCTTCAGCTGTTTTGCGCGTCGCACGGCTTGCGCGGCGGGCGCTCTCTGCCCGGTCGAGTGCAGCCTGGCTCACGATCCCACTGTCAAAAAGCGACTGAGTGCGTTCCAGTTCAGAACCCGCCAGTTCTTCCTGCGCCAGCGCCGCGTCCAAGTTGGCTTGGGCCAGACGAACGGCAGCCGCTGCGGCTTCGACCGCCGCGGAAGCTTGCTCGCGTGTGCGGCGGTCCAACACCGCCGGGTTCGTTGGGAGCATTCTCGCGACAACATCTGCATCTTTACTCACCTCATCCCCAGCATGGACCCGAACCCTCAAAAGGCGGCCTGCGACGGGCGTCGAGACGATGTAGGTCTCACGCACATTAGTGCGCCCTTCTTCGACAATCATAACTTCCAGATCGCGTTGCTCGACGCTTCCCAGATCAACCGAGATGGGCTTGGGCATCATGAGAAGGATCACCGCCGCGATGACGACACCGACGACCGCCAGGATCAGGATACTTCGGGACAATTTCAGGGGCTTTTGCACAGGCGTCACTCCCTTGTCTTGAGGGCTAGAGTGATATCAGAGCCGCGGATGCTTCGCTGAACGAGCCATCCCGAAAAAGCGGCAGCGACGACGACAACCGAGATCGAACTCCCGATAGCCTTCGGCGCGTAAATAATGGGAACTTGGTAGAGATCGGTGGAGAAACCTGCCGCGATCTGATGGGATAGTAGTGAGCCAAGGGCAATCCCGATGGGCAGTGCGATGAGTGTCACTACGGCGAGCTCTCCAAGCAAGACGAAAGAGGCCTCAACATGTGAAAACCCCATGACCCGTAGGCTCGCGAGGTCCCGAGCGCTTTCGTCCTGGGCGACGCGCGCGACGTTGTAGACGATCCCGAAAGTGATCGCGAAGGCCATCAGACCCATGACAAAGCGAGCCGACCCGGCACCCTCATCCATTACCCTTTGGAACGCCTTTTCGGCTTCGCTTCGAAGACTGACACCCGCGACAGCTGGCGTATCCTTGAGGTCTGCATAGACCGTGGCCTCCCAACCATCGACGATCGAGATGAATGCACCAGATAATCGCTCCGCATCTCCTGTATGTCGCCCCAAGGCTTCAAGATCCATAAACGCAGGCGACCCGATCAGGCTGTCGGCAATACCCGCAACATGCGTTGTCACATTCGGTTGCCTGCCTTCGCGGATCTCAAGCGTGAGACGATCACCGATGCCAACGTCTAGAATCTCCGCTAGTGGTACCGAAAGAACGATGCCCTCCGGCGGCAACACTATCGGGCGTAAAGAAGCGTCCAGAGCTCGGTTAAGTTCGGGTTCCGGCGAAAGACCGGTTATCGATCCCTTGTACGTTCTCACCCCGTTGCGAAAGCCCACCGGCACAAAGCGCACTGGTTCCGCGACCGAGATCCCAGGCATACGCACAAGCTCGTAGATCGTCTTCGGAGGCGCGTTCGAGACGAAACTCACCGTGGCATCCGATCGGTCCACGACATTGAACGTCTGTTCAATCGCTTGGTCGAAGCCTTCGTAGATGATGAGCATGGACAGACTAAGTGCCATTCCAGCTGCGATCCCAGCAATGGCCCCAAGCATCCTGAGCGGTTGCCGAAACAGTCGTCGGATCACCATGCGCGTGGGCTGGTCAAGCCTGCGCAACACACCTTGGCGAAAGGAGACGGACCGTGAGAAATCTGGAGGCGTCGGCGGGCGCATGGCCTCGGCCGGCGTCAGACTGACAACCCCGCGAAGCGCGAGCAACCCACCGATGCCCGCAACACCGAGGCTCAGAAGCATCCCAGATGCAAACGATGCGAACTCAAGCCGGAACAGAAGAAACGGGAGTTTGTAGTAGGTTGTGTAGACCGGCACCATCAACCGACCCAGCACAACACCCAGAAGACAGCCCAATGCCACACCCCCGGTTGCGACAAAGAGCGCTAGTTGCAGATAGTGGCTCGCCACTTCGGTGTTGGAATAGCCAAAGGCCTTGACCAACCCGATCTCTTCGCGTTCAGACCGGATCATGCGGCTCACGACAATATAGAGCAGGAAAGCTGATACCAGCATGAAGACCGGCGGTACGGTCCTTGCCGTAACTTCCAAACCAGAGATTTCCTCGCTCAGGAACCGGTCCGACGGAAAATCCTCCAGACCATACGCGCCCGGAGTTCCGAAGGGCTCCAGAACCTGATCGACACTGTCCAAAACCGCTCGCTCATTGGCCCCACGCAGTAGAGAAATCAGCGCCTCGTTGAACGCGCCCTCTAGATCCATGGCTGCCGCCAAAGTAGGCCGACCCATCCAGATGACCCCAAAGCGCGCGTCGTCGGGAATGAACTCGCCGGGCGCCGAGAAGTATATGAATTCCGGCGACTGGGCAGTCCCCACAACGTCCAGAATTCGGCGGACACCGTTTAGCGTCACTTCGATACTGTCGCCCGGAACGATCCTATGGGCGGTCGCAAAACTGTTGAGGAGGAGGATTTCGCTTGGCCGCCCCTTGGTTGGAAAACGACCACTCGTGAGCCGAACCTCGTTCAGATGTCGACGCCCATCAAGCGGCAGGGACAAGACCTGTGCCGAGACCGAGAATTCGAGCGTCGCGACATTGATTGACGCGAAGGTAGAAATACGCGTTTCAACTGCGCGAATGCCTGCGACCTCTTCGAGCTGAGCTGATACATAGTTAGGAGCGCGAACGACGGGCGCGAAGATGTCGGAAAGCTGGTGACGCTCGTAATAGGCGTCTCGAGTTTGAGTGAGTGATGTGACAAATCCCGACATCATGATTTGAAGCGCAACGCCAATAGCAATCACAACCATGATGGCCAGGGCCTGCGCCCTAATCCGCCAAAGATCGCGCATCAGCTTTGCGTGCAGAGGGCTCACCAATGAATCTCCTCTGCTGGAACGCGTGTGTCGTTGAGCTCGACGCTTCTGATCTTTCCATCCGCAAAGTGAATAACACGGTCGGCCATGGCAGCTGTCGCTGCCGCGTGGGTGATGATGAGTACGGTGGTGCCCAGCTGTTCGTTAACGTCCTGAAGAACCCTAAGGACCGCTCGCCCTGTCTTGCTATCAAGCGCGCCAGTCGGCTCATCGCAGAATAGGACATCCGGCTGTTTCGCAACGGCGCGGGCGATTGCTACACGTTGCTGCTCTCCGCCGGAAAGCTGCGATGGAAAGTGGTCAATCCGTTCTTTCAGGCCGACAAGCTCAAGCGCATCTTCCGGCCCCATGGGATCCCCGGCGATTTCTGTGACCAGCTCTACGTTTTCCCGCGCGGTAAGACTGGGCATCAGATTGTAAAACTGGAAAACAAAGCCAACGTGCCTGCGCCGGTAAAGGGTCAGCGCTTTATCATCCATGTCGGTCAGTACATGAGACCTGAAAAAAACCTTGCCTGAAGTTGCTCGATCCAGGCCGCCTAGGATGTTTAGAAGTGTCGATTTTCCACTGCCAGAAGGCCCGAGAAGTACGACGATCTCGCCTTCACCTATTTCGAGAGTTGCGCCCCGAAGCGCATGCACGGCGGATCGACCTTCACCATAGGTTTTGGTGATATTCTCAATACTGAAGGCAAGTTTGAGAGCATCTTGCTTTGCATTGACCATGGCCAAGATTAGAAGATGGCATCGTCCAAAAACATGATCGAAATCAATTCGAACTCGTCGCCAATCATCTCAGAGAAGCTGGACGATCCCCAAAACACAAAATCCGAGCAGGACCCATCTGACTGCCGTCTTAAAGACATCCGATGGAGTTTTCAGAAACTGGCGCGAGCCTAGCCATACCCCAAAAAGCAAGAATGGTGCAGCAAATACCACCCGGAAAACCGTGGTAATATCGAGGTGGTCCGAACCTAAAAGAAACCCTGCGGTTATCACATCGGT
>CAYPVG010000392.1:0-4985 GCA_964414085.1 uncultured Boseongicola sp.
GTTTCGTCGGCAAGGGTAGAAAGTGCCGTACCACCAACGATGATCGCGAGGATCAGTGCCACACCGTATTCAACGAGTGTCGCGCCGGATTCGCTCTTACGGAATTTTTTGAGAAAGTTGCGCATATCAGTTCTCCTTACATACGCTGTTACAAATGCCGCGGGGACGCGGCTTACGAACTGAACCGGCGACTTGTCCCCCCGGCCCTGACATTCACAGTAAGGTTTTATTAGGACTTTCCGCATCGTTTGAATGGATGAAAAAAACAACTTTAAGGTGTATTTCCTGCCAATGTGGGCTGAAATGTGGCCGAAAACCGCATTAGGTGCCCAAATTGGGGCATCTACAACTGGCGAAAAACCGCCTATTCGATTCGAATCAAGCTGTGGATAAAATTGCCCGTTCTGAAAACCAAAACAGATAGAGCTCAAACAATCCAATTGTACTCAATTTGGAAATTATCATTCTAATTTAGTGCTTTAGAATCAGCTTAGACCACATTTTTTCGAAAGATTTCTTCGACAAAAGCGAGCACTTTCTGAAATTCGATTTGTGGAAAACTCGCGCGGACCGCAGCCTAGGTCCTCCGAAGGCGGGTTTCTGCCGTCAATCTTTGGCCACATTTACGACACATTTCGGAAAATGAGACGACCGTGGCCTGAAATAACCTTGATGTCGCCCCTCCTCCGGCATCGTGTAAACATGACACTTCGTCAGCCTGTTTGAGCAGGTTGCTGTATTCCAGCGCCTGGCGCTCGGGGGCCAGACACGAGGTCAGGACATGTTTGACGATACGTCCAAGTCAACACCACGGGAAAAGCCAAAGGAACAGCCGCAGTCGCGTGAACCGGCAAAATCCAAGGAAAGCGACGCAGAGAAAGAGTATACCTTCACAGATTGGGCGCAGATCTAATCTTCCTTCTCCGCAGAGACGTCCGTATTCATAGCGAATGTCTGAACCGGTATCCTCCATTCGCAACCTTGGTCCTGCTTCCGACGAAGCTTTCGCCCGAGCCGGCATTCGTTCGGCAGAGGAACTCAGGAACCTCGGTGCCGATGCGGCATACGCGCAATTACTTGCTAACGGCACACGACCGCATTTCATTGGGTACTACGCATTAGCCATGGGACTGCAGGGCAGACCCTGGAATGATTGCCAAGGAAAAGAAAAAGCCGAGCTGCGAAAGCGTTTCGATAGAATCAAAGCCGAGGCCAAGACCCGAACAAGGGCGGAAAGCGGCCTGCCCCCATCGCTCGAAGATGCTCTAAACAAAATCGGAGTAAGATAGAAAAAAGCCGCCTACTCTGAGGCGGCTTTTCGGTAGCCAGCTCGATCGAGTTTAGCCGACGAGTTCGAGACCAGAAAAGAAGTATGCGATCTCTTCTGCAGCTGTCTCAGGCGCATCAGAGCCATGGACCGAGTTCTCACCAACGCTTTCAGCAAACTCAGCCCGGATCGTACCGGCGGCGGCATCTGCTGGGTTTGTTGCGCCCATAACTTCGCGGTTCTTGGCGATCGCGCCCTCACCTTCCAGCACCTGAACAACGACCGGTTCAGACGCCATGAATTCGCAGAGCTCGTCGTAGAATGGGCGTTCTGCATGGACTTTATAGAACTCACCCGCTTGTGCCTTGCTCAGGTGAATGCGCTTTTGCGCGACGATGCGGAGACCAGCTTCTTCAAATTTTGCGTTGATCTTGCCTGTCAGGTTCCGCTTGGTTGCATCTGGTTTGATGATGGAAAGCGTACGTTCGGTCGCCATATCCTTGCCTCTTTGGTGGGTTCGAAGCTCTAACCGAGCCTCGATGTTGAAATTCGCGGCCCGCCTACCATGGGTCGCGCTGTATGGGAAGAGCTAGCGCAAGACCTATGCAAGCTAGCCTTGGATCTCTCCCTCTTTTCGTGCCTTAAAGCCTCTGATAAGCGCCACGTTATGCTTCGGGTCGACGACATTAGGTTTTCCATCGAAGGGCGCCCTTTGTTCGAGGGGGCCTCAGCCATCGTGCCATCTGGCCACAAAGTTGGCTTTGTCGGGCGAAATGGTACGGGAAAGACGACCTTGTTTCGTCTGATCCGCCAGGAGCTTTCACTAGAATCTGGCTTGATCTCCATTCCGAAAGGCGCTCGGATCGGAGGCGTCGCGCAAGAGGTCCCTGGAACCGAGACATCTCTCTTGGAGACAGTGTTGGAGGCAGACACAGAGCGCTCCTCGCTGTTGGCGGAGGCTGAGACAGCGACAGACGCCGAGCGCATTTCCGACATCCAGACGCGATTGACGGACATTGATGCTTGGTCCGCAGAAGCTCGTGCCAGCACGATTCTAAAGGGCCTGGGTTTCACCCAAGAGGAACAGGCTATGCCCTGCTCTGCCTTTTCTGGAGGATGGCGCATGCGCGTCGCGCTGGCAGGGGTGTTGTTTTCGGCCCCTGATCTTCTGCTTCTGGACGAGCCGACAAACTACCTCGACTTGGAGGGTGCTCTTTGGCTTGAGAGCTATCTGGCGAAGTATCCGCATACTGTCATTACAATCAGCCACGACCGCGGACTTCTAAATCGCTCGGTGACTTCTATCCTCCACCTCGAAGACCGCAAACTGACTTTATACCAGGGAAACTACGATACATTCGCAGCAACACGTACTGCCCGTCTTGCCGTGGCTGAAGCCGAAGCCAAAAAGCAGGAAGCCCGGCGCGCGCATCTCCAAAGCTTTGTTGACCGCTTTCGATACAAGGCTTCCAAAGCAGTCCAGGCGCAATCTCGCTTGAAAATGATTGCGAAAATGCAGCCGATTACGACACCGCAGGAAGCGGCCTTAAAGCGTTTCAGCTTTCCGTCTCCAGAAGAACTGTCGCCGCCCATCGTGAATCTGGATCGTGCTGCTGTCGGATATGACCACGAAGCTGTTCTGAGACGATTGTCCCTCCGTGTCGACCAAGACGACAGGATCGCGCTTCTCGGGCGAAATGGAGAAGGCAAATCCACGCTGTCAAAGCTGCTGGCTGAAAAACTCGATCCGATGGATGGTCAAGTCACACGTGCCAGAAAGCTGCGCATCGGATACTTTGCCCAGCACCAGCTCGACGAGTTGCACGCAGACGAAACACCTATCGACCACCTACGACGCCTTAGACCTGATGAAGCCCCCGGCAAGCTGAGAGCGCGACTTGGCGGCTTTGGTATTGGCGCCGAGCAAGCTGAAACTCTGGTCGGGCGCCTATCGGGTGGACAGAAAGCGCGTCTGTCATTGCTGATTGCGACAATCGATGCTCCTCACCTGCTCATACTCGATGAACCGACGAACCATCTCGACATGGAAAGCCGGGAGGCGTTGGTAGAAGCGCTGACGGCATATAGCGGCGCCGTCATTCTTGTCAGTCACGACATGCATTTGCTGAGCCTGGTTGCGGATCGGCTTTGGCTTGTCAAAGATGGCGAAGTGCGGCCGTACGAGGAAGACCTTGAAACATACCGGCGGCTGCTCCTGGATCAGCCCGCGCCAAAAGCTGAAAAGCCCAAAGCAAGGGCGGTAAAAGCTAGTCGACAAGATCTGGCCGAGCTGCGTCAGGCTGTATCAACAGCTGAGGCACGTGTGACCAAGCTTGCAGATATTCGCGAAACGATTGCGACCAAACTCGCGGACCCCGAGATCTACAATCAGGACAGACAGATAGAGCGTGAGAATTGGCAGAAAAAATTTGCCGAGGTCGAAGATGGACTGGAGCGCGCGGAAACACTTTGGATGAAAGCCGCGGAAAGACTGGAAGCTGCCACAAGCAGATCTTAGCACCCACCTCGACTATACCCTCCCATCGCCGCAGTGACGCCCAATTCGTAAACGAAGGGTTGTGCCGAATGCGAATAGGAGTGCGACTGTGAGTGTGTTCGGAAACGACTTTTGGTCAAAGATAGATGACGGGACATCTAAATCACCCATAAAGATACGTGAGACTCATTGGGGTCTGATCATATCGGATGGACGCAAAAAGGACTGTGGCGGTTCTTTCGCAGAGACAGTTCTGAAGCTGTTGGCAATCTGCACACTGTTCGCGAGCATCATACCGTGGGTCATAGAAACAAGTCCGATCGGCAGCGGCATTCTTATGATGCAGATGAGCTTAAGCACAGCGTTTCTGGTGACTGGTTTTGGCGTCTATGCACACGCCGGCCGCGGATTTCACCAAGAGGTTCACATTGATGGTCTTGAAAGTGAAGTCAGGTTGGCGACGCGAAACTCTCGTGGGGAGACAACAATTCGTCAGAGCATACCGATGATGCATATCGTGAGCTGCTTCATGCGGCTGACGAAGTCCAAGAAAGCCCCTGCCGAACTGCACCTTCGCTTGAAATCCCGAAACAAAACAGTGCCCATTGCAAGCGGGCAAGAACGCGTCGTCGTACCCGTACTGGAGCAAATCGCGGATCTTATCAAAGTTACAGAACGGCACGCGCGCTACTAATCTTAAACTTGCTGAGCTTCCAAAAACCTGATCTCACCAGAGTATGGTTTTAGACAGCGCTCTTCTTCTTACAGCTTTTGTAACGCTGTTCGTCATCATTGATCCGATCGGGCTTGCGCCCCTGTTCGTTGCACTTACCCAAGGGCAAACCGCCGCAAAACGACGTCGCGTGGCGATCACAGCATGTCTGGTAGGAGCCGCAGTCCTCACCGCCTTTGGGTTGCTTGGTGAGGCGGTTCTGGGTTTCGCCGGTATCTCTATGCCGGCGTTTCGAATTGCCGGCGGCGTCTTATTGTTCCTGACCGCCCTGGACATGCTTTTTGAAAGGCGCACGAAACGTCGTGAGGATCAAAGTCGCGCGAACGAAGATGACCCCTCGGTCTTTCCGTTGGCCATTCCTCTAATTGCAGGACCGGGCGCGATTGCCACGATGATCCTGCTGACGAACCAGAACGCAGGCGATTGGTCCTGGGTGGTCGCCATTCATCTTGTGATGCTGGCGACCACCCAGGACCAATCGCCTGCGT
>CAYPVG010000393.1:0-15153 GCA_964414085.1 uncultured Boseongicola sp.
AGACTATCTTCGCATCCTCCGTTTCTTCCGGTTTCACGCGCAATACGGAGATCCGGAGAAAGGAATGGATCCCGAGGCGCTCTCGGGAATTGCCTCGAATTACGAAGGCCTCTCCGGGGTCTCGGCAGAACGGATTGGATCCGAGATGTGTCAGCTTCTTGCCACTCCCGATCCCTCACGTTCCGTTGCTTCAATGAAAGCGGTTGGAGTTTTGCAGTATGTTTTGCCGGGAGCGGGCGATCAGTGGCTGGCTCCCTTGGTGCACCTGGAGGCTTCGGTGAACCGAGATGCTGAAGCGATGCGGCGGCTTGCGGTTCTTGGTGGGCAGGAGATTGTTGAGCGGTTTAGGTTGTCGCGTGCAAACGGTCGCTCTCTGAATTTGCTAAAGAACCTTGCGTTCCAGGGCCCTGCAATCAAAGAAATCGCGTGGCGGCATGGAGTGAAGGTGGCCACGGATACTTTGCTGATCCGACATGCAATGGCGGGTCAGCCGCTCGTGGAAGGTGCGCTCGATGACATCAAGCAGGCCGCCTTAAAGACATGTCCCATTTCCGCATCGAATCTTCTGGAAGAAAGGCAGGGAGCCGCCCTTGGGCACGCGCTGGCTCGTGCAGAAAAAGCTTGGATAGATAGCGACTTCTCTCTTGGACGAGACGCACTGATTGAGATTGCGCTGAAAGAGGGATGACAGCGCGGCCGTTTTCCGATAGGTCACATCCATCCAAGTAAGGAGACGGCAATATGATTTACAGGATGTGCATACCGGATAACTGACCGGTCCGATCCTGTTTATGGGGGTCGCGCTGCGTTTGACCTCCCTCCCATATTGTAATTCTCTCGGCTCTTGGAGCACCCCCGAATGTTTCGTTTCTTAGAAAATCTTGTTGACCCTTATTGCGACTATCCTGTCGTGGATCGTCCGCCCCAGAAGCTGTGGGCGTTCATTTGGGAGTACTGTCAGCCGTTCAAGAAAGTCTTTGCGATCACTGGTGCGCTTACAATGGTGTCTGCGCTTATTGAGATCTGGCTGATCGCGTTTTTGGGTCGTTTGGTGGATACACTGACGGATGCAGATCCTGACACGTATTGGGCCGACTACGGAACAGAGATGCTGCTGTTGGCGGTCTTCCTGTTGCTGCTTCGACCAGCTTTGCAGGTCATCGACGTCGGTCTTTTGAACAACGCGATTATGCCAAACTTTGGTACTTTGATCCGTTGGCGCGCACATAGCCATGTCCTTCGACAGTCGGTTGGTTGGTTCGAGAACGACTTTGCCGGCCGCATCGCGAACCGCATTATGCAAACGCCGCCAGCAGCGGGCGAGGCTGTATTCCAGGTCTTTGATGCGATGGCGTATTCGCTGGCTTACGTGGGTGGCGCGTTCATTCTTTTGTCGGGCTCAGATCCACGGCTGATGCTACCACTTGCGATTTGGCTGCTGCTTTATCTGATGCTGGTTCGCTGGGTGATATTGCGTGTTGGCCCCGCGAGTAAAGAAGCCTCGGACGCCAGAAGCGCGGTCACTGGCCGTGTAGTCGACAGCTACACGAACATTCATTCTGTGAAGATGTTCGCGCACACCGAAGTCGAACGAGCCTATGCACACGAAGCCATCGAACATTCGCGCAAAACGTTTCAGCTCGAAATGCGCCTTTATACGATCATGGACGTTTTCCTCACCCTCATTAACGGCTTCCTCATCGTGGCTGTTGTCGGTTGGGGCATCTGGCTATGGTCGACCGGTGCAGCGTCTGTAGGTGTTGTCGCTGTCGCCTCCGCACTTGTTCTTCGCCTGAACGCAATGACGGGCTGGATCATGTGGGCGTTGTCGTCGTTTTTCCGCAATCTTGGCGTGGTTGCAGAAGGAATGGAGACAATCGCCCAGCCGATCTCATTGGTTGACGCAAAAGACGCGACGCATCTCGAGCTGAGTGAGGGCCGTATTGAAGTCAAAGGTCTGGCGCACCACTACGGGAAAGCAGCGGGGGGCATCGAATCCGTTGATTTGGCCATCGCTCCCGGTGAAAAGATTGGCCTAATTGGGCGGTCGGGTGCCGGAAAATCAACGCTCGTGAAATTGCTTCTCAGATTTTACGACCCTGACGCCGGCTCGATCGAGATTGATGGTCAGAATATCAGCCTTGTGACTCAAGACAGTCTGCGCGCCCAAATAGGTATGGTGCAGCAAGATAGCTCGCTTTTGCATCGATCGGTTCGCGACAACATCTTGTACGGGCGTCCTGATGCGACCGAACAGGATATGCTCGACGCTGCAGCGCGCGCGGAAGCGCATGAGTTCATTCAGGACTTGGAAGATCCTGAGGGCCGCAAAGGATACGACGCTCATGTCGGCGAGCGTGGGGTGAAGCTATCGGGCGGCCAGCGTCAACGGATTGCTTTGGCCCGTGTCATTCTGAAGAACGCGCCAATTCTTGTTCTGGACGAAGCGACGAGTGCATTGGACTCAGAAGTTGAGGCGCAGATCCAAGAAACACTCTACGGCATGATGGCCGGAAAAACTGTGATTGCGATTGCTCACCGTTTGTCCACCATCGCTCAAATGGATCGCATTTTGGTGCTGGATGACGGTCGAATTGTCGAGCAAGGTTCCCATGCCGAGCTTTTGGCGCAGGGCGGCCTATATGCTGGGTTCTGGAACCGTCAATCTGGCGGGTTCATCGACACAGAAGTTGAGGCCGCTGAATGATCCGCCGCGCTGGAAATTTGATTGACGCCTTTCGCCCCGCGGACGGCCCGCCACCGCGGACGCTAGGAGCTTTTTTCCGCTGGGCGCTGTCTGGATCTTTCCCTGTTCTTCTAGTGGCCGGGCTGATTTCAGCTGCCGCCGGCACTCTGGAAGTGATGTCTGCTATCGTTCTTGGCTACGTCATCGACAGCGCGATTGCCTCGGATCCAACTAACTTCTTCACAACCAATTGGGCTCTGGTTGGCTTGGTCCTTGCATTCTTTGTCGTTGCTCGACCAATTTTCTTTGGCCTGTCATCCATGGCAAACGCCGTCGTCGTGCTGCCAAACCTCAACCCCCTCGTACTGACCCGCCTTCACAAATGGACCCTCGGTCAGTCAGTGACGTTCTTTGACGACGATTTCGCGGGGCGCATTGCGCAGAAACAGATGCAGACGGCACGCGCTCTCACGGACGTTGCTGGCGAGATCATCAACGTTCTTTGCTTTGCCATTGCTTCGCTGGTGGCGTCCGCGCTCCTATTAACCTCCATTAACGGCTGGATGGCGCTTGCTCTCGGCGTTTGGCTTGTCTTGTACCTGCTGATGATAAGTTGGTTCATGCCGCGTATTCGCAAGCGGTCCAAAGCACGGGCAAATGCGCGTGCTATGGTGACCGGCCAGATCGTTGACACCATCACCAACGTCAAAACGGTAAAGCTGTTTGCTCATGACTCGCATGAGGAATCAGCGGCTACGGAAGCTGTTCGCAGCTTTAGAGAACGCGCGCTCGACTATGGTGTGATAGCTGCGACGTTCCGCTTTTGCCTGATGGCCGTCGCAGGAATGGTGCCTGTGATGCTCATTGGCGGCACCCTTTGGTTTTGGAGCGTCGGGTCTGCCAGTGCGGGCGACATCGCAGCCGCTGGAGCGATATCGATCCGTATTGCTCAAATGACCGGTTGGGTCAGTCACGTTTTGATGGCCATCTACGCAAACATCGGCGAAGTCGAGGATGGGATGCTAACGCTGACTCCACCTCATTCCATGGCGGATGCTCAGAATGCCAGGCCACTTGTCGTTTCCGAACCCTCCATTGCATTCCAGACCGTGAGCTTTGCCTATGGGCGTAGGACGGGCGGCGTTGAAGGTATAAATCTGACAATTGCTGCCGGTGAAAAGCTTGGGATTGTTGGCGCATCTGGCGCTGGCAAGTCGACTTTGGTTTCACTGCTCCTTCGACTCTACGATCCTGAGAAAGGACAAATCCTAGTCGGTGGTTCTGACGTGAAGCAGGTCACTCAGGAAAGCCTGCGTCAACACATCGGAATGGTCACGCAGGAAACAGCCATGTTTAACCGTTCGGCGCGGGAGAACATCTTATACGGCCGGCCGGATGCCAGCGAGGAAGACATGGTCTCGGCGGCCCGAAGGGCGGAGGCGCATGAGTTCATTCTTGGCCTTCAAGATCACAAAGGACGGACGGGCTACGATGCGCATTTAGGCGAAAGAGGTGTAAAACTTTCAGGCGGTCAAAGACAGCGCATCGCACTTGCACGCGCCATCCTGAAAGACGCGCCAATTCTCGTGCTTGACGAGGCCACGTCTGCTCTGGACTCAGAAGTTGAAGCTTCCATCCAGATGGCTCTGGACAATGTCATGGAAGGCAAGACAGTCCTCGCAATTGCACATAGGCTTTCAACCATCGCTCGAATGGATCGCATTGTAGTGCTGGATGAAGGTCGCATTGTTGAAACTGGCACGCACGACGAATTGCTCACATTTAACGGTCTCTATGCAAGGTTCTGGCGTCGTCAGTCAGGCGGCTTCATCGGAATACAAGAGGCCGCTGAGTAAATGACGGAAGTCACGATTGAACGGCTCGGTCTTCAAGGTGACGGCATTGCACCGGGCCCGATCTTTGCGGCGCGCGCACTGCCAGGGGAGGTGATCGAAGGTGAGCTGGTGGGTGATCGCATTGTCGATCCGAAGATAACAACGCCGTCGCCAAACCGTGTTTCTCCCATCTGCCGCCACTACAAGTCTTGCGGCGGATGCTCGCTCCAGCATGCGTCGGACAGCTTTGTTTCTGAGTGGCAAAAAGATGTGGTCACACGAGCACTTTCGGCAGTTGGCTTGCAAGCGCCGCTGCGTCGTTTGCACACATCGCCACCAGGTTCACGAAGGCGCGCAACGTTCGGAGGCCGTCGAACCAAAAAGGGTGCGATTATTGGTTTCCACGGGCAGGGCAGCGATACACTGGTCGCGACGTCTGGCTGCCAAATTGTAAGACCTGAACTTTTGGCTGTCTTCCCAATCCTTGAGGAGATCACAAAGGTCGGCGGATCGCGAAAATCAACCCTCAGGCTATCGGTGACAGATACCGAGACAGGTCTTGATATTTCAGTTCAGGGTGGCAAGCCGCTCGATATCGATCTCCGCCAATCACTCGTTCATCTTGCAAACAACGAAACCATTGCCCGCATCAGCTGGGGCGATGAAATCATCGCGCAGAAAGTTTCTCCTGTCCTGACGTTTGGAACAGCGCCCGTTCCAATTCCGCCAGGGGCCTTCTTGCAGGCCACGGCAGAAGGGGGCGCTGCGCTCCTAACGTCGGTGTCTGAGGCCGTTTCCGGTGCTAGCAGCGTCCTCGACCTTTTCGCGGGTTGTGGGACGTTTTCTCTCCCAATAGCCAATTCTTCAAAGGTGCATGCAGTTGAAAATGATGTCGCTTTGCTGTCGGCGCTTGATGCAGGTTGGCGGCACGCGGAAGGCGTGCAGCGTGTTACGACGGAGAAGAGAGACCTGTTTCGCCGTCCGATGACTCCTGATGAGCTAGAACGATTCGATGCCGTCGTCATCGACCCACCTCGTGCCGGGGCGGAAGCTCAAACTCACGAGCTTGCTGCTGCAAAAGTGCAACGGATCGCCTCGGTTTCCTGCAACCCGGTCACATTTGCAAGGGACACCGCAATCTTAACTAAATCCGGTTACACGCTTGATTGGGTTGATATTGTGGATCAGTTCCGTTGGTCGACACATATCGAGCTCGCGGCAAGTTTTTCTCGCTGCTAGTGGATTCACTCAGGTCTGCGACTGGGGTATAAGAGGTTACGAGGCACAAGGGTCGGGCAACGATCATGCAATTGACACGGCGATTTGCTCTCTTAGGGCTGGTGGCGGCTGCGCTATCGGCTTGTTCGTCTCGATTCCGGAGTTATTCGGGCCCCGAGGTGACGCGTGTTGTCGTGTTCAAGGAAAAACGCCGTATGTACCTTCTGAATGGCCAGCGCGCACTACGATCGTATGACATCGACCTTGGGTTTGCGCCCGTCGGCGACAAAAAGGTCGAGGGCGACGGAAAGACGCCCGAAGGGCACTATTTGATCAATCGCAGAAACCCTTACAGCCGGTTTCACCTGTCTCTGGGAATTGATTACCCGAGAGCAAAAGACAGAGCAGAGGCGCGCGCGCTCGGCAAAGACCCTGGCGGCGACATCTTCATTCACGGCCAGGGCACGCTGAAAAGCAGCCTGCGACCGGATTGGACATGGGGCTGTATTGCCGTGACAAATGACGAGATCGAAGAAGTCTACGCGATGGTCCGAAACGGAACGATCGTCTCGATCTACAAGTAGTGGGACTAGGTTGAAGGCTGTACGGTTGCGTTGGCCGCCCCAAGAATCATTGTCCACCAGATCTTTCCGTTGGGCTCCTGAAACCATGAAAAGCCAAGGTCGCTTGCGCGCGGATCAAGTATGACGTCCCGTGTGTCTTGCTGCTGCATCCAAGCGGATAGCGTTTCAAGCTCGGACTCATATGTCTCAGAGATGTTTTCTCCGAGCAGGCCACCGGGATAGCCCACACGCGCAACGCGGTCCAATGGGCTCGACCCGTCCGAACCGAAATGCCATGGCCGATTCTGTATCGACATATCTCTGGAATGTGTGGCAGCTGCAGCATTGAGTTCCGCAGACAAGCGCACCTGACCTGCACCGGACGCCGCGCGTAGCGCGTTTACACCATCAAGAACTCGGAACTGAATGTTGGCCGTGTCACCCTCGTCGATGATATACACCTGCTGCAACGGCTTGCCGTCTGGGCCAAGCTGGATTTCGGGCGTGTCGCAAGCAGCAAGTGCCAAACCAAAGGCAAGGGCAAACAGTTTACGGATCATGTCACATCGCTTCCTAGAAATTTCTTCCGCCTTACAAGGAACTATTCTTGGATTCAAACCTATGTCATGCGTGTTGAGCCAACTAACGCCGGTGTGAATTGAACCTGTTGCAAACCGGCCCTAATATATCTCCCGAACGAATATAAGAGAGCAATCTTAATGACTGACTTTTCGAGGCGGAGATTCAGCCGACGCACCTTGATCGCAACGGGCGGCGCTATGCTTGCAAGCCCGGCAATTGCGCAAACGATTCCTGCATCTGACGAAGACGGCACCGTCGTTCGCCGCAACGCATCAAGCTTCCGTGCGCTGGATTGGCGCCCGTATTTCGACAACTTGAGGAACGGCGCGATTTTGGTCGATCTCACGTCACGCGCCTTGCATTACTGGGACGAAAGCGAGACGATCTATAAGCTCTATCCAACGTCGGTACCGCTAAGCGAAGACCTCACCCGTCGTGGTCGAACGCGCGTCGTGTTGAAAGACCCTGAGCCTGATTGGCGGCCCACACCTGCAATGAAGAAGCGCAATCCGGATTGGCCGGACTATATGCCGCCGGGGCCTGACAATCCGCTTGGCATCAGAGCGCTTCACCTGACTTGGACTTACTACCGCATCCACGGTACGCACGATACACGCAAGATTGGGCGAAAGTCTTCGAACGGTTGCATCGGTCTTTACAACGAGCACATCACCGAACTTTACGAACTGTCCAAAGTTGGCACACAGGTTCTGTTGATCTGAGGACGCAGACTATTCGATCCAACCCTTGAGGTTGTCTTCGATGGCTTCTGACAGCGCGGCAACGTGAGCATCATCGTCATTCAAGCACGGAATGTACGTGAAATGCTCACCACCAGCTTCCTCAAAGCTTTCGCGGATCTCTTCGTTGATTTCCTCAAGCGTCTCGATGCAGTCAGCGGAAAACGCCGGGGCAATGACAGCAATCCGCTTCTTTCCACCTTCAGCCAATCGAGCGACTTCCTCGACAGTGTAAGGCTGTAACCATTCTTCCGGTCCAAAGCGGCTTTGGAAGGTCGTGACGATCTCGCTATCGTCCCAACCCAAACGTTCCTTCAGCAGCCGCGTCGTTTTCTGACACTGGCAGTGGTAGGGATCGCCTTCCATCAAGTAGCGCTGCGGGACACCGTGGTAAGAGCACACAAGAATGTCCGGCTTGGTATCCAAAGCGCCGTACGACCGCTCAACAGATTGCGCCAAAGCGTCGATGTATGTGGGGCGATCAAAGTAGGCAGGAACTGTTCGCACGGGCGGTTGCCATTTTTCCTGCATGAGCGAGCGGAAAAATTGATCATTTGCCGTTGCTGTGGTGGCGCCCGCATACTGAGGATAAAGCGGGAAAAAGAGAATTTTGCGGCACCCACGTTCCGCCATGATACGGACCTTGGACTGCGTCGACGGATTGCCGTAGCGCATGCAGAAATCAACCAAGACCCGATCCCCAAATCGTTCCTGCATGGATTTGGCAATCTTGGAAGTCTGCGCCTTAGTTATTGTCATTAGCGGGCTTTCGCCCTGCTCTTCATTCCAAATCGACTTGTAGGCTGCGCCGCTGGAAAACGGGCGCTTTGTCAGGATGATCGCCTGCAAAAGAGGTTGCCAGATCCATGGGCTATAGTCGATCACGCGTCGATCGGACAAAAACTCATTCAGATATCGGCGCATCGACCAGTAGTCGTAGCCATCAGGCGTACCAAGGTTTGCCAGCAAAATACCTACCTTCTCCCGCGGGACGGGGGGGTGGTCTGCTGGCAGATGAGGATTCGCCCCTTGAGGTGACTGTTCGGCCAAATTGGCGTCCTGACTAGATTTTTCGTCAAACATGGTAGGCGGTCCTTTGGGCAATGTCTGCCCTCTGAACGGTCAGATAACGGGATTCTTCGCCGGGTCAACGTTTAGGAGGCGTAATCCCGTCCCCTGAGTGCCGTTCAACCGTGCCCAAAGCATCTGCGAGGCGCTGTGACGCGGAACCAGGCCTTAGTGGTTTCGGTTGTAACTCGCTCGGCGCCCACCCAGTGAGAAAAACAATTTCGAACGTGGCAAGCAACAACCCATCCTCATCCGAAAAGTGCTGCCGATAAATCTCCTCAGTTTCTCTGAACAGCTGTTTCTGCGGCGTTTTCCGCTGTCTTTGGGCAAGCGCGTTGGTTTCACCCATGCCGCGTAGATCGCGTGCAAGATCAGCGAGTGATTTGTATCGAACCGTGATGGTTCGGCTATCGGCAACTGGGAGAGCCAGTCCCGCACGCTGTAGAAGTCCGCCTAAATCGCGTAGGTCGCCCATCGGAAGGACCCGCGGTGAAATACCATTGGAGACACGCGCTTCGGCCTCAGAAAGGACTGTACGCAGTTCATTCAGCGTTTGCCCGCCAAACATGATGCCGAGGAACAACCCATCGGGTTCTAGAGCGATTCGAGATTGTACGATCTGGCCAACCGGATCATCACTCCAATGGAGCGCCATGGCATGGACAACAAGATCGTGCGCTTCTTTTTCCAACGACAGTGCTTCGGTGTCTTCAAACGTAGCGGGCTGATGTAACACGTCCTCGAAAGGATCGGTCAGGCCGCCGACAATAGCCGGCTTGCTGAACGATTTATTAATCTCACCCAGTCTTTCCTCCACATCAGCCGCGATCTCGCGGAACAGAAAATACTCTGGCTTCAGCAGTGCCCTTTGGCGATGCTGTTCCAAGGCTTTTCGGTCTGTCAGTTTTGAAAGTTGGTTCATGCAGATCACTGGAAGTACAACGCGACCTCTTATGCACCGGGCGATGAAACTTATCTATCCCGATCAATGCATTCTCTGTGACTCGCTTGTAGATGGACCGGGGAACTTATGTGGTACGTGTTGGGCCGAGATGCCTTTCAAGAACGGCCATCTATGTGATCTTTGCGGCGCAGATTTAATTGGTGAGGGTGACGGCACATTCGACCACTGCGACCAGTGCTTGGAAAGGGCAAGACCTTGGGTTCGGGGACGCGCGGCAATTGCCTACAGGGACTCAGGGCGCAGGGTTGTCTTGGGTCTAAAACATGGAGATCGCACCGATCTCATCCCTTCGGCCAGCCGTTGGATGGCAGAAGTTGGGCGAGATTTCTTGTCTTGCGACAGCGTTTTGGTACCCGTTCCTCTGCATTGGACCCGTATGATCAGGCGTCGGTACAATCAGGCTGCAGAGCTCGCAAAAGGGATATCACGTCACCATGCTGCTTTGTGTGTCCCAGATGCTTTGATCAGGGTGCGAAATACCGAAAAACAAGACGGCAAAGGCGTGGAAGAGCGGTACCAGAATGTCGATGATGCCGTCGTCGTGAACGGGAAACGTAGCAACCTTTTGAAAGATCGAGACGTTTGTATCGTTGATGATGTCATGACATCTGGAGCGACGCTTTCTGCATGTGCGCAGGCCTGCCATGACATGGGCGCACGGCAGGTTTACGTTCTGGTGCTGGCAAGAGTGGATCAGACACCCTAAATGGAGGGCAACTGATAAGGAATACGACTGTGCAAAACGTTGAAATCTATACCTCGCCTTTGTGTGGCTTTTGCCATGCAGCCAAAAGGCTTCTGAATTCGAAAAGCGTATCGTTTACCGAGATAAACGTGGCTCTTAACGCCGAAAAGCGCCAGGAAATGATGTCTCGCTCTAATGGCCGACACACTGTGCCGCAGATTTTTATCAACGGTAAGCATGTCGGTGGCTGCGATGATCTTTACGCGTTGGAGCGTTCCGGGAAACTTGATCCGCTTTTGGCGGCTTGATTGATGCGCGTTGGGCTTGTTCAATTATCAAGCTCGGATAATCCTGCTGACAATTTGCCTGTCACGGTGGGTTTCGTTGAGCAGGCAGCGAGTTCAGGTGCTCGTTTGGTGGTCACACCGGAAGTCACAAACTGCGTTTCACTATCACGCAAGACTCAATTGGACGTTCTGAGCGAAGAGTCGGAAGACCCAACTCTTCTTGGTTTAAGGGCAGCCGCTCGCAAAAATAAGGTCTGGATTCTCATCGGTTCGCTTGCGCTTAAGTCACCGGACGGCGATGGGCGCTTTGTTAACCGTTCGTTCATGATTGACCCCAACGGGCAAATCCGCGCCCGTTATGACAAAATCCATATGTTCGACGTCGCGTTGTCCGAGACCGAAACGTACCGTGAAAGCGACGGTTACCAGCCAGGCGAGCGATCAGTGGTAACCGAGGTGGAAGATACCAAGTTTGGCTTAACAATCTGTTATGATCTGCGCTTTCCGCAGCTGTATCGCGATCTGGCCGAGGCGGGGGCGAAAGTGTTAACCGTCCCGTCTGCTTTCTCAGTTGAAACAGGCGTTGCGCACTGGGAGACGCTCCTGCGTGCCCGCGCTATCGAAACGGGCAGCTATGTTCTCGCGCCCGCGCAATGCGGTGAGCACGCGGCACATACCGGACGCAAGCGCCGAACTTACGGCCATACCCTCGCGGTTGGCCCTTGGGGCGAGGTTCTTGTCGATGGCGGCGATATGCCCGGGGTGTTCATGGTTGATCTGGATTTGTCCGCGGTTGATGATGTACGCAGTCGGCTCCCAAGTCTGAGCCACGATGTGAAGTACGAAAGGCCGGAATGAACGACCGGAAAGATCAAGGCGATCCTCTTGCGATTGCGCTTTTTAGTGAGCTGTTCATGGCGGACCAGCTTGCACGCGCCCGACTTGCGAAAGCTTTGCCAAAAGGCATGGAATTCAGCCACTTTTCTGTCCTCAACCATCTCTCGGGATCGTCCGGAGAGAAAACGCCTGCGCAACTTGCCCGGTCATTTCACGTGACGCGTGGTGCGATGACGAACACGATCAGTCGTCTGGAGGCGGCAGGGTATGTTCATGTTCGGCCAGACTGGGACGATGCGCGACGTAAATTTGTTGCTGTCAGCCCGGCAGGACGGCAAGCGCGAGATGCAGCCTTAGCTGCAATTGCTCCAATTTTGGACAATGCGGTGCAATCCGCAGGGGTGAACCGAGTGCGACAAGCCTTGCCCGTCTTGCGAGAAATCCGAAAAGGCTTCGACGATGCACCCGTTAAGAAGGACGAACCGACGTCGTGACGTAGTTCACGGACAGGTCTCGATCGCTTAGACGCCACGACCATGAAATCGGGTTAAAGACAAAGCCCTTCCGATCAACCGGATCAAGCCCAGCTTTCTCTAAGAGTTCATACAGCTCATCAGGTGTAATGAACTTCGACCATTCATGGGTTCCCTTTGGCAGCCAGCGCATCACATACTCCGCTCCGACAATTGCCATCGTGTAGCTCTTAGGGTTCCTGTTGATAGTCGAGCAGGTCATCAGGCCGCCCGGCTTCAACAAATCATGACATGCCGTTAGGTACGCAAGAGGGTCGGATACATGCTCGACCACCTCCATGTTCATAACGGCGTCGAAGGTTTCTCCGGCCTCAACAAGTGCTTCGGCAGTTGTGTGGCGATAGTCAATTGCAAGCCCTTGTTGTTCTGCATGGACCTGCGCCACCGGTATATTGCGCTCGGCAGCATCCGCACCAACTACTTCCGCTCCAAGACGCGCCATGGGTTCCGACAACAAGCCACCGCCGCAACCGATATCCAAAATGCGCAGCCCATCGAACGGTTTGGGCTTGGTTAGATCACGTCCGAATTCGGCAGCGATCTGCGAAGTAATGTAATCAAGACGACACGGGTTCAGCATATGAAGCGGTTTGAACTTGCCGTTAGGGTCCCACCATTCGGCAGCCATGGCCTGAAATTTTTCAATTTCAGAAGCATCAATTGTGTTTGTTTGCGCCATGGTAGAAGTGGCCTTTCGAATATTCTGTCGTTCTCGACATAGAATGCCGCGAATTCGCATTATATAGAACCAACATGGACCGCGTTGCAGATAAGAAAAGTGCGTCACAATACCTCTACCCGCCGATCGACCCTTACGATCAGCGGATGCTGGATGTTGGTGATGGGCACCGCGTTTACGTCGAGCAGTGCGGCAATCCGGACGGTGTTCCGGTTGTGGTGCTGCACGGCGGGCCCGGCGGAGGCTGCAGTCCTGCCATGCGACGCTATTTTGATCCGAACCACTATCGTGTGATATTGTTCGATCAGCGTGGCTGTGGTCGGTCACGGCCCCACGCGAGCGTAGATCAGAATACCACCTGGGATTTGGTGCGTGACATCGAGTTTATCCGTGCAGCGCTTGGCATTGCGAAGTGGTTTGTCTTCGGGGGGAGCTGGGGCGCGACCCTTGGATTGATCTATGCAATCTCGCATCCGACACGCGTTAAGCATCTCGTGTTGCGTGGTGTTTTCTTGATGACGCGGCGCGAGCTTGATTGGTTCTACGGTGGCGGCGCTGGGTCTTTTTGGCCCGATGTGTGGGAACGGTTCACGACAATCATTCCGGAAGACGAGCACGATGACCTGATTGGCGCGTATCATCGACGTCTGTTTTCAGGCGACCTTGCGATGGAGACGAGGTTTGCGCGCGCCTGGGCAAGCTGGGAGAATACTCTGGCGTCGATAGCGAACGATGGCCCAGGGGGCGATAGCCCAGCGGAGTACGCACGAGCCTTTGCTCGACTTGAAAACCATTACTTCACTCATGCAGGTTTTCTGGAACACGATGGATGGATCGAAGCCAACCTTGATGCGCTAAAGGGCGTGCCAGGTACAATCGTTCAAGGGCGCTACGATATGATCTGCCCGCCGGCATCGGCCCATCGTCTGCACAATGCCTGGCCAGAATCCAGGCTAGCCTTCATACCGCGCGCGGGCCACGCCCTTTCCGAGCCGGGCATTAGCGCCGAGCTGGTGCGCACAATGGACTCGCTGCGCCGCATGCTGTGACCCATTTTTCGGCAGATATGCGCCGAATTACTTAACAATCCATACGTCGCATCGTGGATCTTCTCAGGAAAATCCAAATCCCTGCCGGGTCGCTGCCTCGCTTTGGCCTTATTTGGTGAGGATTGTCCGCAGTGGGGGCAGGTGCAAGGGACCTGCGAATGAGATCGAAGACTGCTGCCGTCGTACTCGGCATTGCGTTGACTTTTGGATTGGCAACAGCTTCAGAAGCATGCTCGCGTAAGGTTTCCGCTGTGGCGACGAAGACCATAGTTCCGCAGACACGTATCAATCAATCGATGCTGGACGAGGCCATTCGGGCAGAGGTCAATTTTCATCGCTGCCGTGCGGGCATCAAAAGTGTTGCCGATGCGAGCGAGCGTTTGACCCGTGAAGCTGAGAAGCATTCCAAGTGGATGGCGCGGACGAAGCAACTGACCCACCGCAGCACGGTTGCAGGTGCGGCGACGCTGAAGCAGCGTGTTAAAAATGCCGGTGTAAGGTTTCGCACCGGGTCTGAGAATATCGGAATGGTGCATCGGTACCAGATCGACAATCGCCGATTTACCATCGTAGATTCAGGTGCTTGCCAGTTCCGTAGCAAAGACGGGCAGTCCTTACCAGCGCACTCTTACGCGACGCTTGCACGGCACGTTGTGAACCTCTGGATGAACTCGCCAGGGCACCGCAAGAACATTCTCGATTCCCGTGTACGCCAAACGACAACAGCCGTCGCCTTTGACCCGAATGCGCAGTACTGCGGCCAGTTTTGGTTGACACAGAACTTCATCGGCTAAGGGAAAAAGCAACGTTCGCACGGCGTGAACAGTGCGCAACGGAGTCCTTTGCGACCACCAATGAAACAAGGCCAAACGGCAATTTCTTAAATCGGTACTACGTCGGTTACACGTCGGTATTGCGTCGGTGTTTCTTGGCTAAACATCAGCTTTGGGCACCAAATGTTGCGTCGGAGCGATCATTTGTGGATGAAGTGTTAAGGCCATTGCTAGCACTCGTTGGGTGTCGGTTCGTTACTACGAACTTTAGGCATCACTTACAGAACTTCCATCGAAGTGACGTAAGTCCAGATCTTTCGAAAGTGCATCGATGGCGTCCGCGCCAGATCGAACTGCACGCAAGAACCACTGATACTCCGACGTTGTTTCGGTACCTTTCCGACAGACAAGCCAAAACCGCGAGAGTGGCGCAATGGCGCTGCCAAATGGCGCAAAAAGCTCTCCCTTTCGAAGATGTTCGCTAACTAAAAATGAACCAGCAATCGCGATGTGCCCAGTTGCCAATGCCGTCTCGACGGCGCTGGCTGTATCAGCGCAGGTCACGACGAAATTTTCCGGGACCGGGAGTTCATTTACCCGATACCACGCTGCCCATGTGGACTCGTTCAGATCCGGATCGAGCGGATACTCCAC
>CAYPVG010000394.1:0-3378 GCA_964414085.1 uncultured Boseongicola sp.
GGCGCGGTTCTTCAAGACGAACTGGAACTCCTCGCCGAAATGCGTTTGGAGCTCAATATTGACCGCCTTGCAGCCGCCGCCATCGAACGCGGTGCGCGTGCACGTCACATGACGATCTAAGCAACCTCGAAGCGCTGCGCCCAATCGGATAGCAGCGCCCTCTGCAGCCGCCGCGACCGGTTCGCCCACGATCTTGAGCCAGGTGGCCTTTCGCGCTGCTCGACGGGAATAGAATCACGGCGCTGCTTGTCCGCTGTCAGAATGGCGAACACCAATTTGCGCCCGCCTTTGGTGGTAACGTACCCCACAAGTGAGCTGACGAAATTCAGCGTGCCGGTCTTCGCCACCGCCGAAACGCCATCAAGCGCTTTTCCGTCGTTTCGTCTGGTGTCCGGGATCGTGTAGGTCTTCATCAACTCTTCGACCCCTTCGCCCTGCCGAAGAATGGACACCATATCGGCGGCGCTGACTTCCGAGTCATATCCAAGCCCGGAATGATCCCGGAACGTCATTCGTCGCGTTCCAAACTTCACCTCGGCCCAGCCCGCCATACGCGACCCGGAACCAATGAGGTTTTGAACCGGCACGCCGTTTGCCAAACTCGCCGCCATGCCCGCCGCTTCAGCCGTGATATTCGTCGAATAACGCATCATCCCGCGTAACACGTCGGTCAATGGTTGGCTCGGCAAAGCGGCCAAAACACGGCCTTCCGGCTGCTTCTCAGCAAGCTTCGGGGGTGGCAGGTACAAGTTGTGAAGCCGCGCAATCGACCGAAACGCATCCCCGCAATAAAGCGCCGGGAAACGTACCGGCAACCACCGCGCTCCGGGTTTCTTCCCAAGCGAACCTTTTGCAACCGTCCAGCGATCTACGTTGCGCCCGCGCATGTAGTCGTAAACAGGCGATGGCCGGTCAATCATTTGCATCCGCGCAACATTGCTTTCAGGCGAATACTTCAACGCCCGCGCCTGCATGGTGATCCCAATCTCGTCCTTTTCGGGCTTCCACTCGAAATGCACGCGATTAAAGTTCAAATTCAACCCACCGTACGACGGGTTATAAGCAACAAATTCGGGTTGGTAGGCGTCGATGCGGTCGGACCTTGGTAAAGCATCTGCCCAAACCAGAAAATTGCCCGTAATCCGGGTCACACCTGCTTCGGCGACGGCCTTTGCCAAATCCCCCAGATCATCGCTCGAAAGCGTCGGATCACCACCGCCAACAAGGCAAAGGTCTCCCTCAAGAACGCCATCCCTGACCGAGCCAACCGCCAGAACATTGGTTTCAAACTGATAATCCGGTCCAAGACGGTCTAACGCATAAAGTGAAGTGACAGCCTTTAGCGTGCTTGCAGGTGGCATCGGACGACTTGGCTGGCGCGCGTCCAGCACCTCTCCGGTCTCTGCATCAGCCACAACAAACGCGACGGCACCAGCCAGCCCAACTTTTTTGACAATGTCGTTCGGCTCAGCTGGCGCAACCTTCGCAATACCGCGTGCAGGTGGGCGTTCAAACCGCGTCGGAGCCTCTGCCAAAGCGGCGTGTCCGGCAGAAGCCATCAATCCTGCAAGGATAGCGCGGCGAGAGGGGGAGCTCGTCATGCGCACTTTATCTCGCGGCTTTTGTCACGAGACAAGATTGAAGCGGCCACCACTGACGCCTTTGTGACCAACGAACCTCACCCTGCGCTCGCCGCCGCGGCGCGCAAAGCCGTCGAGGATATTGGCGTCATAGGTACGTTCACGAAACACCACGCGGGCGCTTGCAGCCTCGCCAATACGGGGGCTTCGCGTGATCTGAGCTTTGCAAACCTGAAATGTCGCGCCGCGGGGGACAGCCGTGCCGAAATTCGGTCTCCCGGACGCGCCAAAACCCCGATTGGTACCGTCTGAAAAATCTCCCGCCAGCGATCCCACCGATGAAAGTCCGCCAGATTGTCCGCCCCCATCAGCCAGACGAACTGCACGCCCGGATAAGCATGACGCAACCCGGACAGCGTAGCGGCGGTGTAGCGCGTTCCCAGTTTGCGCTCCAAATCTGTCACGCGCACCTGCGGGTGGTCCATCAAAGCGCGCGCCGCCCCCAGGCGCTCATCCAGCGGAGCCGGCCCGTGCGCCTTCAATGGGTTGCCCGGCGACACCAGCCACCAAACCTCGTCCAGCTGAAAGCGCTTCAATGCCTCCAATGTGATATGGACGTGCCCGGAATGCGGTGGATCAAACGACCCGCCCAACAACCCAATGCGTCGTCCAAATGGCGCGACCGGCCACCCCTCAGCCACGGATCATCTCAATGTAATCAGACGCTTGCATAACGTCTTGACCCTTGACTGCCTGCACCACGAAAGTCAATTCCTGCGCTTACGTTGCCGACCAGTCAACGTCGTCCGCTTGCTCGACCACCAACGTTCCGTCGGGCAAAGGCTGCATCAGCTCCCGTGCCGCGTCCTCAGGCCCATTCAGCCAGGTCTCAAACTGGTCCGGCTCGAGTATCACCCCCATGCGATGATGGATGTCCCGCACATCTCCATTCGGCTCGCACGTCACCGTCGCCACCTGCGGCACCTCACGACCTCCGGGCGCAATCCAAATATCGGTGATCGCCGCGAAGGCCATCATCTCGCCATCTGCACGACGAATGCGCCACGCCGTCTTCTTCCGCTTCTCGCCCGTCCACTCGTACCACCCGCCACAAGGCACCAAAGCACGCCCAACGCCGTCAAATGCGGATTTGTCAAAAACTGTTTCTGACCGAGCATTGACGATTGTCTCCAACACGGGCCGACCCCGGGCATTCACACGCCCTACAGGGATCACTCCCCATCTCATATGAACCAGATCACGGGCAGCAGTGCAGACGGCAATCTCTTCCCCCGGGGCCACATTGCGTCGTGGTGGATCGTTCAACCCCCCGATATTTGCCCCACACCACTTGGCAACCTGCTCCATCGGCGTTTCCAGAAAGAACCGCCCGGGCATGTCTCACCGCCCCTCGGGAACGGCTGCGATGACCTCGATCTCAACCGTGAACTCGGGCCGCGTGAACCCCGATACGATCACCAAGGTCGAGGCCGGTAACCGCTCAACATCCGCCAACCACCTGTCACGCGCCGCCATGTACCCGGCCATATGCACACGATCTGTCACAAAAGCATTGATCCGAACCACGTCGCCGCGCCCAGCGCCACCACTACGCAGAATTGCGTCAATGTTTGCGAAGCAGATATCGGCCTGTGCGCCCACATCGTCGGGCACTGACCCATCCGCCGCCAATCCAAGCTGTCCTGACGTGAAAATCAGCCTCGAGCCGGGCGGAACCTCAACGCCGTGGGCGTATCTGGCAAAGGGAGGCGCGATATCTTGTGGTGTAAGTTCTCTC
>CAYPVG010000395.1:0-8556 GCA_964414085.1 uncultured Boseongicola sp.
CACCTCACTCACGTCATCGCAGCAGCTAAGGCCATATCGGATCGCGGCGTCCCTGTGGCCATCCACGCGATTACCGACGGTCGCGATGTGGCACCGCAATCAGCGGTCGGGTTCATGAAGTCGCTCGGCGAAAATCTCGCCCCCAACGCCTTCATCGCGACGGTTTGCGGCAGATATTACGCGATGGACCGAGACAACCGATGGGAACGTGTCAGCAAAGCGTACAACGCCATGGTGAATGGGCAGGGCGAAGCGGCCAATGATCCCATTCAGGCTATTGAGACATCCTACGCTGCCGACACTGTCGATGAATTCATCTTGCCCACAGTCATCTCGGGATACGATGGCGTCCACGATGGCGACGGCTTCTGGTGCCTCAACTTCCGCGCCGACCGCGCGCGAGAGATTATGTATGCGATCGCCGACCCTGACTTCACGTCATTCGACATCGCAGGTAGGCCCGAATTGGCGGCCAGGCTTGGAATGGTCGAATACTCCGACGCTCATAACGCGTTCCTCGAAACGGTTTTTCCAAAGCGCAAGATCGTCAACACACTTGGCGAATGGGCCGCAAAGCACGGCCTCAAGCAATTCCGACTGGCCGAAACCGAGAAGTACCCGCATGTCACGTTCTTCCTGAATGGCGGTCGCGAGACCCCCGAGGACGGCGAAGACCGCTTTATGCCGAAGTCGCCCAACGTCGCCACCTACGACCTGCAACCCGAGATGTCGTCTGTAGAAGTTACGGATCAGTTCGTCAGCGCGATCGAAAACGGTTACGATCTGATCGTCGTCAACTACGCAAATCCTGACATGGTCGGCCACACCGGCGACCTAGATGCTGCAATCAAAGCTTGTGAAGCTGTTGATACTGGCCTGGGTCGGGTGCTTGAGGCATTGGAAAAAGCAGGTGGAGCCATGGTGCTGACCGCTGACCACGGAAATTGTGAGACCATGGTCGATCCAGAAACCGGCGGGCCGCACACGGCGCACACGACCAACTTGGTCCCGGTTGCCGTTGTTGGTGGCCCGAAAGGGGCGACCCTTAGCGATGGGCGCCTGGCTGACCTGGCGCCAACGCTGCTCGATTTGTTGGGCATTGCTTTGCCAGATGAAATGACCGGACGGAGCCTCATCAAACGATGAAGCGCATCGCAATCTGCCTTGCTTTGGTGCTTACGCATCCCGCGGTCGCTGAGCAGGCCCCGGGCGAAATTGCGCGCGAGGCGTCTGACTATTTGGCGCAAGCGGCGCTGGCACTGTCCGAAGCCAATGGCGGACGGAACCGGGTCGCCGCACTCACGACAACAGTTCGCGCTTACGAGCGTGGTTTAGAGGCGATGCGAGAAGGACTACGCCGCGCTGCACTTGAAGAACGCGTGTTGCGGGAGCGTCTCGAAGGCCGGGACGCAGAACTCATCAGCCTTCTAGCAGCTCTTCAAAGCATCGAACGCAGCGGCGGAGCAGTGCAGTCGCTGCACCCCGATGGGCCGCTCCCAGCAATCCGCACGGGCATGCTGGCAAGTGCTTTTGTTCCCGCATTGAACGAAAGGGCTCAAAGCCTTGCCACAGAGCTGCAAGACGTCGGGGCGATAGTGGCCGTGCAGAAGGCTGGCACCGAGCGGCTTGAGGAAGGTCTGGAAGGTATTCGCGAAGCGCGGCTTGCGCTTGCCGAGGCTATCGCCAAGCGAACAGACTTGCCCGAGCGTGTTTCGACAGACGATGCCGCTATGCAGGCCCTTATCAATTCTTCCGAAACGCTTGCAGCATTTGCCGACACATTCGCAAGTGACTCGCCCTGGACCACTCCTGGTGACGAAGTTTGGGAACTGCCGGTTATCGGAACGCTCTTGCGTGACTTTGACGAAGCCGACGCCGCAGGGATACGCCGACCAGGATGGATCATGGCAACAGAGTCCAGCGCCATAGTGACAACACCTGTCGAAGCCACCGTCCGATTTGCAGGCGAACTTCCCGATCAGGGGCGCGTCGTGATACTCGAGCCACGCTTGGGTGAACTGCTTATTCTCGCCGGAGTCGGCGAGACATACGTTCGGCGCAATCAAGTCCTGGCTTCAGGTGATCCAATTGGCCTGATGGGCGGTAAAACAGGTGCAGAACAACAGAATTTGATCGAAACGGAAGTCTCAGGTGGTCAACGTCGGCCCGAAACGCTTTATATTGAGCTGAGACAAGGCAGAGAAACCGTGGATCCAGCGGTGCGCTTTGCCAAAAACAGTGAGTAGGGAACTGTAATGAAAAGATTCTTTTTGGCGTCGCTGACTGGCGTGATGTTGGGCGCGGTCGTCACGACGCAGGTGGCGGGCCCCTTGCTAGCCCAGGAAGCTGACCGAAAAGCATCCGTCTACGAGCAACTCGACCTCTTCGGAGACATTTTCGAGCGGATCCGTGCTCAATACGTCGAAGAAGTGGACGAGGCCGACCTGATCGAGGCCGCCATCAATGGCATGCTGACCTCGCTCGATCCACATTCTTCCTATCTTTCGCCCGACGACGCAGCCGACATGCGTGTCCAGACCCGTGGCGAATTTGGCGGACTTGGCATCGAGGTTACGCAGGAAGAAGGCTTTGTGAAGGTCGTCTCCCCGATCGACGGTACCCCGGCCGACCAGGCAGGTGTGCAGGCCGGTGACTTCATCACTCATGTAGATGGCGAAAGCGTCCTTGGACTTGGGCTCGACCAAGCCGTTGATCTTATGCGCGGCCCTGTTGGCAGCGAGATTATCATCACCGTGGTTCGCGAAGGCGAAACAGAACCTTTTGACATTTCTATCGTTCGGGACATCATCACGCTGACGGCGGTGCGGTCCCGCACCGTGGGCGACACCGTCGTGCTGCGTCTGACAACGTTCAGTGACCAAACCTATCCCGGCATGCGCGACCAGCTCGCCGAACGTGTTGAAGAGCTTGGCGGCATGGACAACGTGAACGGCTTCGTCATCGACCTTCGAAACAACCCAGGCGGTCTTCTCAATCAGGCCGTCGCCGTGTCCGACGCCTTCCTTGATGCAGGCGAGATTGTCTCGACTCGCGGTCGCGACCCACAAGATGGGGATCGTTTCAATGCCGAGCAGGGCGACCTTGCCGACGGCAAACCAGTCGTTGTTCTGATCAATGGCGGTTCGGCATCCGCATCGGAAATCGTTGCTGGCGCCCTGCAGGATCACCGCCGCGCCATCGTGGTCGGCACCAAATCCTTCGGCAAAGGCTCGGTCCAGACGGTTATGCCTCTGCGCGGCGAAGGCGCAATGCGCCTCACCACCGCACGGTACTACACACCGTCGGGTCGCTCCATCCAGGCGCTGGGCGTGTCACCCGACATTATTGTGGAACAGCCCCCACGCCGTGAAGAAACGGAAGAGGAGGAACCGCAGCGCGGTGCCCGCTCAGAAGCCGATCTGCGCGGTAGTCTTGGGAACGACTCTCTCAGCGAAGACGAGCGCCGACAGATTGAAGCTGACCGTGCGAAAGCCGAAGCAGCCGCTGACTTGCGGGAAGAGGATTATCAGCTGGCCTATGCCATCGATATTCTCAAAGGGATTTCCGCGCTTGGTCCGGAGTATGCTGCCGCACTGGCCGCCCAAAGCAGCAACTAAAGATAGCTCAAACGAAACTGAAAAGCCGGCGATAATCTCGCCGGTTTTTTTGTGCGTTAGTCATCGTACGGCAGTTCCGAAAAATCGACATCAAAGTAATCAGGGGCAGGAGTTTCCTTGAACCTGACAGCTTTGATACAAGTCTCGCCGCGAGACAAAGCTCTGACAACGCGATGCATCCCATCCATCAACCGGCTGTCCGCGCAGAGAATGATTGGATACTCAAGGTTCGCCTCTTCCACCAACTGAACGTGCGACGCGATCCCGCGCGGCGTGGGCGGGTCGTCTTCATCCTGAAACCACCAGCGCTCATCGACTTCTGCAATCGCATCTATTTCGACAAGCAGCACAGGTAGATCACGTGATAGTTCAACCAACCGGTGAACGTCCCAAATGTGCGCCTCTCCATCTACCAGCCGCCTGTGATACTGCTGCCTCATGAGGGTCCTCACGCTTGTTGGCTGTGTTTGTTCACAGCACATTTCAACACATACGTCTAAGACTTGTTCATTTTTGCGCAATTCCCAAGAACTGTGACACCGAATATGTCTGCGCCCTCTGAAGGAGACCAAGTCATGTCCGCAATTGTCGACGTTCAAAACGTCAGCAAATCCTACGACGGGGGTTTTGAGGCCCTGAAATCTGCGAATTTGCAGATTGAACAAGGCGAGATACTCGCGCTTCTCGGCCCAAACGGTGCTGGAAAAACCACTTTGATTTCAACCATCTGCGGTTTGTCCGCGCCGACGTCCGGGCAGATAACCGTCGGCGGTCATGATGTTGTCGAAGATTTTCGAGCGGCGCGCCGTCTGATCGGCCTTGTGCCGCAAGAGATCAATCTGGAACCGTTCGAGTTCGTGATCAATACGGTGCGTTTCTCACGCGGGCTTTTCGGAAAGTCGTCCGACGACGCGCTAATTGAGCAAATTCTAAAAGACCTTTCGCTTTGGGATAAACGCAACAACCGCATCGCTGAACTCTCTGGCGGCATGAAGCGGCGTGTTCTTATCGCCAAGGCGCTCAGCCATGAGCCGCGCGTTTTGTTTCTCGATGAGCCTACAGCGGGCGTTGACGTCGAGTTGCGCAAAGACATGTGGGAGCTGGTGGATCGTTTGCGGCAAGACGGCGTGACGATCATTCTGACCACACACTACATCGAAGAGGCGGAGGCCATCGCCGATCGTGTGGGCGTGATCAATAAGGGCGAGATCTTATTGGTCGAGGATAAGAAAGACCTGATCGCCCGGATGGGCCGCAAGGAAATGCGGATCGAGCTCAACGAGAGCATTTCAGCGGTTCCTGATAGCTTGTCCGCGTACCAGTTGTCGCCCTCCGAGGACGGCGGTGCACTTATCTACACCTACGATACGCGCGCAGAACGCACCGGCATCACGTCTCTCTTGAAAGACATTCAAGCGGCGGGTCTTGGTTTGAAGGACATTCAAACCAGCCAAAGCTCGCTCGAAGATATTTTCGTAACTCTCGTTAAGGAGGCGCAGTCATGAACTGGTATGGCATCCGCGCAATCTGGCGTTTTGAAATGGCCCGATTTTTTCGGTCCATTATTCAATCGATCGTGTCGCCGGTCCTTTCAACCTCGCTGTACTTCGTTGTGTTTGGTGCGGCGATCGGTAGTCGTATCGAGCAAGTCGAAGGTGTGAGCTACGGTGCATTTATTGTGCCGGGTCTGGTCATGCTGTCGGTGTTGACCCAGTCGCTGCAAAACGCGGCGTTTGGGATCTATTTTCCAAAGTTCATCGGCACGATTTACGAGATACTCTCCGCACCGATCTCCTCGCTTGAGATTGTCATCGGTTATGTCGGCGCCGCAGCAACCAAATCACTGCTGATTGGTTCGATCATCCTGATCACCTCGTTTTTCTTCGTGGATATCTCAATCCAGCACCCCTTTTGGATGCTTGGCTTCCTGCTGATGACCTGCGTGTCGTTCTCGCTATTGGGCTTCATCATTGGCATCTGGGCCAAAAGCTTTGAGCAATTGAACCTCGTACCGCTCCTCGTAGTGACGCCTCTCGTATTCTTGGGTGGCTCGTTCTACTCGATCACGATGTTGCCGCCCGTCTGGCAGACGATCTCATTGTTTAACCCGGTCCTGTACCTAGTCTCGGGCTTCCGCTGGGCCTTCTTCGGCCTTGCTGATGTGCCAGTCGCAGCAAGCCTGATCGCTATCACTGGCTTCACTGCGCTCTGCTTTGCTATCGTTTGGTGGATCTTCAAAACCGGTTACCGCCTCAAAGCCTAATCCGGACAAGTCCGCACTTGCTAGGTGCGCGCCTCTTCTTGGGAAATTTCCCCGGGAAGAGGCGTGAACCCAGGCTTATACCTCAAAAAGACAGACACACACGCAACATATCCAGCACCCGCGCACGTCTGTGACTTGTTGTAAGTGACGGGACGCCCTACATCGCGTTGCATGAAGCGCTTCATCCCATTTGTAAAATCCGACCCGTCGGTCTCAGTCCTTCGCCTCCAGGGTGTCATTGCCGCCCAAGGCCGTGGCGCAGCCCTGAACGATGCGGGACTAGCTGCGCTCATGCAAAAAGCGTTCGCAAAGGGAAAGCCGGACGCAGTTGCCTTAGCGATCAATTCCCCCGGTGGCAGCCCCACGCAGTCCTCGCTCATTGCAGCGCGTATTCGCCGCCTTGCGGATGAAAAGAAAGTTAAGGTCTACGCATTCGTAGAAGACGTCGCGGCCTCTGGCGGCTACTACATTGCCAGTGCTGCCGATGAGATCTACGTGGACCGGCATTCGGTCGTTGGCTCCATCGGCGTTATCTCGGCCGGTTTCGGCTTTACCGATCTGATCGCGCGATACGGCATCGAGCGACGTGTTTACACAGCCGGGAAGTCAAAGAGCATGCTCGATCCTTTCCGCCCGGAAAACCCGGATGACATTGCCCGGCTCAAGGCCTTGCAAGAACATATCCACGAGGGTTTCATCGACCATGTCAAAACTCGCCGTGGAGATCGCCTGAACGCCGATATGGAGCTGTTCACTGGTGACATCTGGGTCGGAGATTCCGCAATCGAAACTGGTCTGATCGACGGGGTCGCCCATCTTGTTCCCAAAATGAAGGAAGTTTTCGGAGAAAAAGTCTCCTTTCGCGTGTTCCAGCAAAGAAGGCCTCTCTTGGGGCGTTTTGGCACACAGATCACAGAAGACGCTCTCGGAGCAGTCGAAGATCGCGCGGCTTATGCCCGCTTTGGGGTCTGAGCCTCTGATATGCTGATCAAGACGGTCACGATATTCCTCGTCGTTATTGCCGTTCTTGCGATGTTCGGTAAGGTCCGTTGGATACTGCCCTGGAAAACGCGGCTTGAGACGTCCAAGTGCCGTGCCTGCGGGCGACCGCGCATTGGCAAGTCGCCGTGCCCTTGTGGGAGAACCTGACTCAGATGGATTTCCTCGTTGCCGGTCTGGGTCTTGTCATCCTTCTCTTCGCTGGAGACTCGCTGGTACGCGGAGCGGTGAACGCTTCGCTGCGCTTGGGCGTGCCCGCTTTGATTGTCAGTTTGACCGTCGTTGCTTTTGGGACCTCTGCGCCAGAATTGCTCATCTCCATCGAAGCCATCGACGACGACGCGCCGGGACTTGCCCTTGGCAACGTCGTGGGCTCAAACACCGCCAATATATTGCTAGTACTCGGACTTCCGGCGCTGATTTCTACGCTGAGTACGTCCGAGTGCGACACGCGAAAAAGCTATGTCACGATGCTGATCGCGAGCTTGATATTCATCGTGGTTGCATTTTTTGGGCCAATAACTTGGGTTCACGGCATATTGCTTTTGACCTTGCTGGCGGCGATCCTTGCCGATCAGGCTCGGCAGGCGTTGGCTCACCGGCGCAAGGCTTCGGAAATGGAGGTCGATCTCGAAGGTGCTGACCCTAATTTGTCGTGGCGCTGGATCGCGGTTTACCTCGCTTTGGGGCTGATTGGGCTGCCACTTGGTGCCGACCTTCTCGTCGATTCTTCGCTTGAGATCGCGGAGGACTTCGGCGTCTCCGAAAGCGTGATCGGTCTAACTCTGGTTGCACTTGGAACGTCGTTGCCCGAGCTTGCGACAACCGTCATGGCCGCGCTACGCAGGCAAGCAGATGTCGCCCTCGGTAACGTCATCGGTTCGAATATCTTCAATTTGCTTGGCATCATGGGTGTGGCTTCCCTGTTTGGGACCATCCCTGTCGAGCGTGATTTCTTGGAATTTGACCTTTGGGTCATGCTCGGCGCGTCGGTCCTAATCGCGCCGTTTGTTTTCTCTAAGACCCGCAATATGACCCGGCGTTGGGGATTTGCACTCTGTGCGGCATACATAGGTTACCTATTTACGGTGGTGCATTGATGATGACGGGTACGGCTTTGGTAACCGGTGCTGGTAAGCGCTTGGGGCGTGCGATGGCGCTCTCTTTGGGCGAGCAGGGATTTGATGTGGTGGTTCACTACAACGGCTCTGAAGAGGCTGCAGAAGCTGTCGCCGAGGAGATCAGATCAAAGGGGCAAAAGGCCGTCGCCATTCAGGCGGATCTGACCGTCGAAGACGACATGCAATCCTTGGTTGGCCGAGCTGCAAAAGCGCTGGATCAGCCTTTGACTGTCTTGATCAACTCAGCCTCGATTTTTGAATACGACAACATCGAAACCGCCACCCGGGAAAGTTGGGACCGCCATTTGGAGTCCAACCTCCGCGCACCGTTTGTCCTGACACAGGCCTTCGCGGCTCAGGCACCCGAACCTGAATATGGCAGTGAATGGAACGAGCCGACGGCAAAGGCATTGATCATCAACATGATTGATCAAAGGGTCCGTAAGCTCACGCCAGAGTTCATGACGTACACGATCGCGAAGATGGGCCTTTGGGCGCTCACCCAAACGTCTGCGCAAGCCTTAGGGCCGAAAGTAAGAGTAAACGCCATTGGTCC
>CAYPVG010000396.1:0-4118 GCA_964414085.1 uncultured Boseongicola sp.
ATGCGCCTTGTTCGGTTTTGGTTCTGCGGTAGATCAGTCGGGGCTATGCGCGAGTTTCGGCACGTCCGCTGCGCCTGCAGAGCCGCGACCGGAGAGTGACGGGTTTTCCATGAAGAAGCGGTGACAATTGAAGGCACTTTCGCCTTCAGGCGCCGCCGGGCGGTGGAACGTTCCGTCAGGTGCGAGGAGCCAGCTTTGCGCGGTGTCGGCGAGGTTCGCCGCCATGATCTGGCTGACGATCTGCGCTTTCACCGTAGGGTTCGTCGCCTCGACCAGAGTTTCGACGCGGCGGTTCAAGTTGCGGCCCATCCAGTCGGCGGACGAAATGTAGACGCGCGCCTTTTTATGCGGAAGGCCGTGACCTGCGCCAAAACAGACGATGCGAGAGTGTTCGAGAAACCGGCCCACAATAGATTTGACGCGGATGTTTTCGCTGAGACCTTTAATGCCTGGTCTGAGACCGCAGATACCGCGAATGACAAGATTGATCTTCACGCCTGCCCGGCTTGCGATGTAGAGCGCGTCGATCACATCGGGTTCGATGAGCGAATTCATCTTGGCCCAGATTTCAGCCGGTCTGCCTGCAAGTGCGTGTTCGGCTTCCTCAGCAATCCGTTCGAGCAATGTGTTCTTCAGATCGAGTGGAGAGATGGCAAGGTTATCCATGCCTTCAGGTTGGGCGTAACCGGAGAGGTAGTTGAAAACCTTGGTGGCGTCGCGACCTAATGCGGTGTCACAGGTGAAGAGGCTGAGGTCGGTGTAAATCTTGGCTGTGATGGGGTGGTAGTTGCCGGTGCCGAAGTGTGTGTAGGTGACGAGTTCGCCACCCTCGCGGCGAACCACGGTCGAGATTTTCGCGTGGGTTTTGAAATTCAAGAAGCCGTACACCACATGGGCGCCGGCGCGTTCCAAAGTGCGTGACTGGCGGATGTTTGCGGCTTCGTCAAAGCGGGCCTTAAGTTCCACCAACGCGGTAACAGATTTGCCTTCCTCAGCAGCTTCGCAAAGCGCAGCGACGATGGGTGAGTTGTTGGACGTGCGGTAAAGCGTCTGTTTGATCGCGACTACGTTCGGGTCCATCGCGGCCTGCTTCAGAAAGCGCACCACCATGTCGAAAGTCTCATACGGGTGGTGAAGGAGCATGTCCTTTTGTCGAATGGCGGCGAACATGTCGCCATCGTGGTCCTGAACGCGTTCGGGCACGCGAGGTGTAAAAGACGGCCAGAGCAGGTCGGGACGCTCGTCGAGGACGAGTTCGGACAGGTCCGACAGGCCGATCATTCCACTGAGTTCGATGGTTTCTTCTTCGGAAACCTCGAGTTCTTCTGTGATGACTGAACGAAGTGCCTTGGGCGCATCGGGTGAGATCGTCAGTCGCACGACTTCGCCGCGACGGCGACGCTTCAGAGCGACCTCAAACTCACGCACAAGGTCTTCGGCCTCGTCTTCGACTTCGAGGTCGCTGTCGCGCAGGACACGGAACGCACAATTTCCCGAAACTTTGTAGCCGGGAAACAGGCTGTCGAGGTGGAGGAGAAGCAAATCCTCCAATGGCAGGAAACGGTGCGTGTCGTCTTCGGATGGCATTTTGACAAAGCGCTCAATCTGCTGCGGGATGGGGAGCAGTGCTCGAAGCGCCCGTTTGTCGGTCTTCCGCTGCAATTGAAGCGCGAGCGAGTAGCCTGCGTTCGGAATGAACGGGAATGGATGTGCTGGATCGATGGCCAACGGCGACAGGATGGGGAAGACCTGGGTGAGGAAGGTGCTTTCGCAGAATTTGCGGTCTTCCGTCGTGAGGTCATCCTGCGACAGGATCTTTATGCCTGCGTCTGAAAGCTCATTCTTCAGTTCGCTCCAGACATCTTGCTGGCGGTTGAGCAGGTTGCGAGCGTTCTCGTTGATAAGGACGAGCTGTTCTGCCGGGCTGCGACCGTCGGCTGCGGGCGTTGTGTTGCCTGCGTGAGCAAGCTCGCGCAGACCTGCGACGCGAACAGTGTAGAATTCGTCCAGGTTCGTCGCAGAGATGGACAGGAAGCGAAGGCGTTCCAGCAGCGGAACGCGTGGGTTCTCCGATTCTTCGAGCACACGCCAATTGAACGCGAGCCATGACAGCTCGCGATTGAAAAAGCGGTTCGGAGACTGATCATTAACGCCTTCGACTGTAGTCGGGGCGACGAGATCGGCCTTCAAGAAATCGGTAACCATACTCATAACGCACGGCCTAAAGCTCAAATTTGACGACAGAATGACGTTTATCGCGCGTCTTTGGTCATATTGTCCAGCACGCGCCGCGCGAAGGGACGGGTGATGGCGCGCTTCTCGGCAAGTGCCGCGGCGTCTAGGGCCGCAACTGTTGCCTGGATCGCCGCGAAGGAGCGTTCTGTTCGCGCGATGATCCAGGGGATCAGGTTGGGCGCGATCTGTATCTGACGATCGGTGAAGAGTTTGACGAGAACGGCTGACAAAAGAGCGTCGTCTGGAGCGGCAATCTGTACGACATCTGTGGCTTCCATACGGCTTTTGAGGTCGGGCAGTTTTAAGGGCCAGCGGGTCGGCGGCTCGCGGGCGATGAGAAGCAGCGGGAGGCGCTGGGCTAGCATGTGATTGTGGAGGTGAAAGAGCGCTTCCTCGGTTGTCGCGTCCATGTTCTTGGGGACTTCGATCGCGAGTGCACTCGCCTGTGCCGGGATGTCTAGCGTTGCGAGAGAAGTGGCACTGATCACTTCTGCATCATGGGTTGCTGCCCAGATTAGTGCGAGGTGTGTTTTCCCCGCGCCCGTCGGTCCGACGAGCATGAGTTTACCGTTGGGCCATGTTTCTGGGTGTTCAAGGCGTTCAGTTGCAAGTGCATTAGCGTCGGAGACGAAGAAGTCTTCGCGCCCCAGTGCTGTGAGCACCGGCAGGTTGAACGTCAGTTGTTCGGCCATGGTTCAGGACTCTTCGACGTCGTCGTGTCCGAGGCCGCGGTAAAGGCGGGAGGATTGGTATTGCTCAGCCGCAAAGCGGACGATCACCCCGATAGACGCAGCGACGGGAACAGCAACCAGTAGCCCGACAAAGCCGAAGAGCGTTCCGAAGGCGGACAGGGCAAAGATTAACCAAACGGGGTGTAGGCCGACCGAAGAGCCAACGAGGCGCGGGGTCAGAATGTTGCCTTCGACGAATTGACCTGATTGGAAGATTGCCCAGATGAGCAGGATCCAGAACCAGTCACCCCAGAATTGAAACAGTGCCAGACCAATGGCGAGGACGCCGCCGACCAAGGCTCCAACATAGGGGATGAATGTGAGTGCGCCCGCAACGAAGCCAACAACAAGGCCGAAGTTAAGGCCAACCAGCATGAGAGCGATGGCATAATATGCGCCAAGGATCAGGCAAACGGTGCCCTGACCGCGAATGAAACCGGCCATGGTTCTGTCGATTTGCGCCGCGAGTTTGCGGATTGTTGGTGCATGATCGCGTGGGAGCAGGTTGTCGATCTTCGCAACCATATTGTCCCAGTCATAGAGCAGATAGAAAGCCACCACGGGAACAATCACGAAGATGACGATTGCGTTTATTACGCCTGTGAACGACGACAGGACGGTGTTTAGGACATCGCCACCGCGTGACTGGATAGTGTCCGCAATTGACGCCAATGATTGTCGAATTGTCGAATTGGCGTCGCCCAGTTCAGGGAAACGTTCTGTGACAACCATTTGCAGCTGTGCAGCGATTTCGGGCGCAGTTGAAATGAGCTGGGCTGTTTGGCTGACGAGTGTCGGGATAACCAGAAGCGCGAGAACGACAAAAATCAACAGGGCCGAGATCGTTATGATCGCCGTTGCGACGGCGCGTGAGCATCCCAATGCCTCGAGACGGTCTGCTACAGGATCGAGGAAATAGGCGATCGCAGCACCGAGTATGAACGGCAAGATCACGTCGCCGAGCACCCAAAGCAGAACGAAGAAGACCGCCGCGGCGATTCCCCAGTACTTCAGTTGCTGTTTGATTGGCAGCGCCATTGAGCTTCGCATCCGTCTTTGTGCGAACGTTCATCGCGCATCATGCAGACGGGCGCAAGTCTGGCGTCGATCGTCAATCCAACGTGGTCGCCCGCCCGTATCGACGTCGCCGGA
>CAYPVG010000397.1:0-3021 GCA_964414085.1 uncultured Boseongicola sp.
GGATTGGACGGCCTCACAGTAGGCCGCAAAGTCGTCGATTTCTTCCTGGGTTGCGCGCTTTCCGGTAAATCCGAAAAGGTAATGCGGCACCATTTTCATGCGTTGCTCAAGGGGTTCGCGCAGGTCAGCGTCGTTATAGCCGTTCTGCATGTAGTACAGAATGCGCGCACGGGTGAGCGCCTCCATCTCCTCATAGCCATGGCGTTCGAACATGGCTTTGATGGCGGCGATGCGTGCCTCTTCCGAGGCGTGGAGCACGGCACGAACCTTGTCGGATCGTCGCGCCCAGTCGCGTACTGCGAAGTCGAATGGAATAGAAAAAAGTTTCTCGTTTACAACGCAGTGAAAGACGAAGTTAACAGATTGGTTTATCGTGTCGGACGGCGCGTTTGCTTTTGCAACTAGGGCAGCGGTGTTTGTTTGTTCCCAATGGTCGAGGAGCGCGTCAAGGAGGTCGGCACGGCTTTTGAAGTACCAGTAGAAGGAAGAGCGGGAGACGCCGAGACGCTCGCTCATCGGAAGGACTTTGACCTGCTCGACGCCGTGGGAGATGAGGATATCCTTGGCGACGTTCAGCCAGTCTTGCCGCGTGACTTTGATGTTCCCGACAAGCGGTTCCTTAGAGGGGTCATCACGGTGGAGGGGGATCGCCTCGGCCATGTCAGCTCACCGGCTCTGCGCCGCCTTCGGCGGTTCGCTTGGCGATGTAGTCGGTTAGGGCCGCAGCGCGGTCGGCGTCGATGGTTGGGCCGGGGTCTTCTGCGAGGATGCGCTGCCAGATGCCGGTGGCGCGCGAGGATGCATCGCGCGCGCCGTTTTCTTCCCACGTCCCGAAGTTCGACCAATCAGCCACGAGAGGCTCGTAGAACTCCGTCTGGTAGCGGGCCATGGTTTGACCTGCCGCGAAAAAGTGGCCGCCGGGTTGAACCTCGGCCAGCGCGTCGAGGCCAATCTCGGCCTCGCCCGCCTGCGCCTCGGTGCAAAGCTCGGCCACCATTTGCAGGACTTCCATGTCGGTGATGAGCTTCTCGTAGGAGACCGTGAGGCCGCCTTCGAGCCAGCCCGCTGCATGGATGACGACAGTGGCACCGGACATAAGGCAGCCCCAGAGGCCGAACTGGGTTTCATTGGCGGCTTGGGCGTCACCGAGATTGGCGGCGGATCCGGCGGCAGAGCGCCAAGGCAGTCCGATGAGGCGTGCGAGCTGGCCTGCTGCAAGCGAGGCGCGGAAGTGCTCGGGTGTGCCGAAAGCGGGTGCGCCGGACTTCATATCGACGTTGGAGGTGAAGGTGCCATAGGTCACGGGCGCGCCCGGGCGAGTCAGCTGTGTGAGCGTGATGGCGGCAAGGGCTTCCGCGTGGCTAAGAGTTATCGCGCCGGCGACTGTGATCGGGGCCATGGCGCCCATGAGTGTAAAGGGCGTGACGATGCTGACCTGCCCAGCGCGCGCGAAGTCGATCAGGCCCTGCGCCATCGGGATATCGAGCTGACGCGGAGAATTGGTGTTGATGATGGTGTAGCACCAGACGTCATCGTGGAATTCGTCGTCAGACAAACCTCTGAAATCGCGCAACATTTCAAAGGACTCCGCAACTTGTGGTGTGCCGCGGGAGAAGACAAAGGGGAACTTGTCGGACAGCGTGAGTTGCGCGTCCATCGTGAAATAGTGGCGGATGTTGGTGGGGACGTTTTGCGGCTCGACCAAGGGAGGCACCATGTGAAGCACGTCGAAGTGCTGCGTGAGGCGAACAAGGTCGCGGTAGTCGCTGTCCGTCCCCGGGCGGCGACCTCGGGTGAGGTCGGTCGCGTGGGGAGCCCCCGCACCGGGCTGAAAGATGAGCGAGCCGAGTTCCATCACCACGTCCCGGTCTGGTACGGCACCTTTGCAATGGATGGACTTCGGCGCAGAGGCGAGTGCTGCTGTGACCATATCGCGTCCGATATGGATCATGTTGTCGTCTTTGAGTGTTGCGCCGCCCTTGAGAAAGATGTCGCGGGCTTCGGGGAGCAGCACTTTGATGCCGAGGTCTTCGAGGACAGTCAGCGCAGCCTCGTGCATGGCTTCGATCCGGTCGTCCGAGAAGACCTTCATCGGCGGGAACGGGTTTTTCAGATTGCGGTAGTCGACCTCGCGCACGACAGCTGGCGGAGCACCCCTGCCCCGCCGTTTTGGTCGCGCGCGTGGTGTTGCTTCGTTCATCCGCGCATCGCCGCGCCAGTTGGGTCATAAGGTGACGCGTCAATGACTTTGGCCGCGCATTCTTTGCCGACCACGTGAACCTTGAGAGGCGTTCCGGGATCGGTTTTGTCGGTATTGATGAGCGCCATAGCCAGGGACCTCTGCACTGTGTGGCCATAGCCGCCCGAAGTGACGAAGCCGACAAGTTCGTCACCGGACCAGACCGGCTCGTAACCACTGGCATCGGCGTCTGATGTGTCGACTTCGAGAGTCACCAGTTTCTGGGCTGGGCCGTTTCCATCGCGCTCGGCCAAGGCAGCTTCTCTTCCGATAAAGTCGCCTTTATCCCATGCGATCCAACGGTCCATGCCGGTCATGCCGGGGGTGCGGTCTTGTGTGAATTCTGCCGACCAGATGCCAAAGGATTTTTCGAGCCGCATCGATAGCATAGCGTTGAAGCCGTATTCTTTGAGGCCAAATTCTTCCCCTGCTTCCAACAACATACGGCGTAGCTTGATGTGATCGCCCATGCGCACATTGATCTCGAAACCGAGCTCTCCGGCGACAGACATACGTCCTACGCGGGCGCTGACGAGACCGACGTCCATCTTGGTGCAACCCATGAAGGGGAGCGTGATATCCTCGTGGACCAGCTTTTGGAGAACCTTGCGGGAATTCGGGCCAGTGAGTGCAAAACCGCAGATTTCTTCGCCGAGGTCGTTGATGTCAACGCCATCTTCCATGTGATCCATCAACCCGCGCATGTGCCATTGGCGCAGGTAGAACGAGCACATGATCCACAACGCGCCGTAGCCCCACTTGAAGAGCGTCAGATCGCCCTT
>CAYPVG010000398.1:0-2694 GCA_964414085.1 uncultured Boseongicola sp.
GGGAAGAGCGTCTAGTCGCGGCGGAAGGCTTTGATGAGGCGCATGACATCGTTCTTGGGAACTGTTCGATGTGCCATGCACGGGAGCCTGTGTGGCCGGGTATTCGATGGGCACCAAAGGGTGTTCTGCTTGAAACAGAAGCCGACGTCGCCCGACACGCTAATGCAATCGCTCTTCAAGCCGGCTATTCCAGAGCCATGCCTCCGCCAAACGCGTTTGAGATGCCCGACGAAGATCGAAGCGTTCTTTTGAGCTGGGTGAGTTCGGTCGACTAAGGCAGTGCCTCAGTCCAAGACGAGCCTTTCGAGCTGTCCCGCAGCCTTTAGCAGCCGTTCTAGGTTTTTTTCCAGACCTTGTATGGAAAGTCGCTGTATTGGTGCATGGATGGACAAGGTCGCCAGAAGGCGCTGCTCATTGTCACGGATGGCCACTGCGATGGCAGCCATGCCATCTATGAATTCAGCCTCATCGGTCCCGTAGCCACGACGCTGTGTGAGATCAATTTCTTTTCGAAGCACATCCGGGTCAGTGATCGTCTTATCGGTGAACTTTTCGTATTCTAGACCCTGCAAAAGACGGTCTAGCTTATCGCGTCTCAAGGACGCGAGGTACATCTTCCCACTTGCCGTACAGTGGAAAGGGACCGTCGCTCCAATCGGGAATTGAATGCGCAGCGGCCAATGGGTTTCAACCCGTTCCAGGTATACCATTCTAAAGCGGTCAGGCACCGCGAGGTTGCAGGTCTCGCCCACTTGCTCGGCAAGCCGCTTCATCACGATCAACCGTTCAGTTCGGATCCTTTGCGAGGATAGTGTGTTGGTCGACATCTTACGGAGCCGTTTTCCTGGCCCGTACGAGCGCCCATCCATATCTTTTTGAAGGAAGCCTTCACTTTCGGCAGTTGTCAGCAGTCTGTGAATTGTTGCCCGCGGAAGATCGAGGGCCTCAGAGAGGGCGGCCGGCGTGACCGGCCCACCCCTTTTTGCGACTTCTTCGATCAATACAAGCAACCGAAGATTCGTAGGAATCTGAGTTTTGGCTGCTTGCATTTGATCGTCTGGCATTGCCCCACCTTACCTGTTGGGCAACAGCGCCAGTGCCATTTCCGGCGTCAGCGCGATGAGGAACCAAACGCTGATCAAGGCGATCAGGTACGGCACCGTGTAGCGTAGCAGTCGGAAGTACGGCACGCCCGTCACACCGGACGCCACATATAGGTTCAAGCCGTAAGGCGGCGTGATGAACCCGATGGACGCACCAACAAGGAAGATCACCGAGAAGTGGATTGGATCAACGCCCACACCCGCAGCGATGGGTGCAAGAATTGGTGCCAAGATGATCGTCACAGGAAGCGACTCAAGCACCATGCCGGAGAAGAACACGATGAACATCGCAGTGAACAGAACGGCGTAGTAGCCGCCCATTGATGTCACGAAGTCTCCGATCACAGCCTGCGCGCCAAGAAGCGACAGGATCTGCTGCATCACAACCGAGATGGCGATCAGCGGTGCAAGAATACCGGTGATTTCGGCAGAACGCATCGTGATGCCCGGAATTTCCGGGATCGTGAAGCCTTCCACAACCAGCATTTCGGCGTAGCTCTTCTCGTTCCATTCCTTGTCGGACCGAAGCCGCAACAGGCGGCTGAACACCCAGGACAGTACGCCTGCGATGATACAGAAGCCCACGGTCACACCAGCTGCTTCAGTTGGCGAGAACTTACCAGTGTAGATACCCCAGAGCACGAGGCCGATGGCAAAGAAGCCCAGCCAAGCGCCAAAACCGGTCTTCAGAACACGGTTCAGTTGCAGAGGAATAAGGTAGCCCCAGCCGTTGATACGGCAGATGATCCAGCAAGCGAGCTGCATACCGATAACCATCGCTGTACCTGGCAGAATGCCAGCAACGAAGAGGTCAGAGATCGGCAAATTCATCAAGAAGCCGTAGACGATGAAGATGATCGACGGTGGAATGATGATACCAACAGTACCGCCCGCAGCTGCTGTTGCAGCCGAGAAGCGCTCGTCATAACCGCCTTTGACCATCTCCGGGTGTAGCATCGAACCAATGGTCGCCGTGGTGGCCGAGTTCGAACCCGAGATCGCAGCGAAGAGACCGCATGCGCCGAGAGAGGCCATTGCGAGACCGCCGCGGAGCCAACCGAGACAGGCATACGCAAAGTCTGATAATCGTCGCGCGATCCCCGACTTGTTGATCAAGTCACCGGTTAGGATGAAGAGCGGCATCGCAAGAAGCGCAAAGCCTTTGTTGAACACGTTCAACAACTCTGCCCCCATGTTGTCGAGCGTCAGCCCGAGAACAAAAGAACATCCAATCACCCAGTAGGCGATAACCAGCAGCACCGGCACGCCCAACATGAAGAGGAACGTGACCCCCAATGAGATCAGTGTGATGATAGTTCCATCAGTCATCAGGTGTCCCCCCCGATCACAGCCTGCTTGATAAGCGGCTGACCTGTCCGGTAGTTCTTGATGTCATCCTGGATGTTTTCGACTGCACGCGCTGCCATCAGCGTTGCGGCAACAGGCGCGCCGAGGATGAACCACCATTGCATTGTGTTGTCCGTTCCCAGCACGATTTGGAAGTTGGACGCCGACAGCGCCACAACACGCAGAGTGGTGACAAGGAAGATCAACGCAAAGCCGAACCAAAGGAAGAAATCGAGCCAAAGAC
>CAYPVG010000399.1:0-4951 GCA_964414085.1 uncultured Boseongicola sp.
GGCTTGATTTGCGCCGCGTCCAGATCTTTGCGATCCAAAGACGTCAGAACCGTCACAGCCAAGATCTTCGTATTCCGTCCTTCCACGCCTTCCCGAGCTGCGCGAACGACGTGGGGGTCGCCGTGAACGGTTAGAAAATCCAAATCGAACTGCGCCAACCCTCGTACGGCGGCTTCGACAGTCGCACCGATGTCGAACAGCTTCATGTCGAGAAAGATGCGCTTGCCGTGTTCCTCTTTTAGCTCGTTAGCCAGAGCCAGCCCACCACCTGTGAGCATGCCGAGGCCAATTTTGTAGAACGAAACGCTGTTGCCTAGGCGCGAAGCCAAATTCAAGCCGTCCAAGGCATTTGGAACGTCTAGAGCTACAATCAGTCTGTCATCTGCTTTCGTCATGCGGTTGACGTACTCTGCGCATCACGTGAGGGCAAGGTCTTGAGGCGTGCGCGTTGAGTTCCCATATCAATGCCAAGGCCCAAAAAAGCATGCCGCTAAGCGGGTGCAGTCAAGCGGGCGCTTAGGAGAAGGAGATCGAGATGGACTTGGAGAAGTTCACCGAGCGGTCGCGCGGCTTTTTACAGGCTGCCCAGACGATCGCGATGCGGGAAAGCCACCAGAAGTTGGCGCCCGAACACTTGCTTAAGGCATTACTGGACGATGAACAGGGATTGGCTTCCAACCTAATTAAGGCGTCTGGCGGATCCCCCGAAAGGGTTGTCCAAGCCGTTGATGTGGCGTTGTCCCGCATACCGAAGGTTACCGGCGATGCTGGCCAGACGTACATGGATCAACAGACAGCCAAAGTTTTGGATGAGGCGCAGAAGGTGGCGACCAAAGCTGGTGATAGCTTTGTTCCGGTCGAGCGTATTCTGACGGCACTGGCCATCGTTAAATCCAACGCCAAAGACGCCTTGGATGCCGGTGCAGTTACAGCGCAAAAACTGAATGCTGCGATCAATGACGTTCGCAAAGGGCGGACGGCAGATACGGCTTCGGCTGAAGAAGGCTATGACGCGCTGAAGAAATATGCGCGCGATCTGACCGAGGCGGCACGAGACGGTAAGATTGATCCGATTATAGGTCGGGACGAGGAGATCCGTCGTGCAATGCAAGTGCTTTCGCGCCGTACTAAGAATAACCCTGTCTTGATTGGTGAGCCGGGCGTCGGCAAGACCGCGATTGCCGAAGGTTTGGCAATGCGCATCGTTGATGGTGATGTGCCGGAGTCGCTTAGGAATAAGCGCTTGTTGTCGCTGGATATGGGTGCGTTGATTGCGGGCGCGAAGTATCGCGGAGAGTTTGAGGAACGCCTCAAGGCAGTTCTGTCGGAAGTTACATCGGCGGCCGGTGAGATTATTCTCTTTATTGATGAGATGCACACTTTGGTCGGTGCCGGTAAAGCGGACGGGGCTATGGATGCTTCGAACCTGCTGAAGCCTGCGCTTGCACGTGGAGAGCTTCATTGCGTAGGCGCCACGACGCTGGATGAGTACCGAAAACATGTCGAGAAAGACGCGGCTTTGGCACGGCGGTTTCAGCCATTGATGGTTGAAGAGCCGACGGAAACCGATACGATTTCGATCCTTCGTGGAATCAAAGAGAAGTACGAGCTTCATCACGGCGTGCGCATTTCGGATGCGGCGTTGGTTGCTGCTGCGACGCTTTCCAATCGGTACATCACGGACCGGTTTTTGCCCGACAAGGCCATCGATCTGATGGACGAAGCAGCGAGCCGACTTCGGATGGAAGTCGACAGCAAACCGGAAGAACTCGACGCGCTAGATCGTGAGATCTTGCAGAAGCAGATTGAAGCAGAGGCGCTGAAGAAGGAAGACGACAAAGCGTCGAAAGACCGTCTTGAAAAGTTGGAGAAGGATCTTTCTGAGCTCCAGGAGCGCTCATCAGAGATGACGGCGCAATGGCAGGCGGAGCGCGATAAGCTGGAAAGTGCGCGTGGACTGAAAGAACAGCTCGACAAGTCTCGGGCGGAACTCGAGCAAGCAAAGCGCGACGGTAATCTACAGCGTGCGGGCGAATTGTCTTACGGTGTTATTCCGGGTCTTGAGAAACAGCTCGAAAAAGCCGAGGCCAACGAGGGCGACGTGATGGTCGAGGAGGCTGTGCGCCCTGAGCAAATTGCAGAAGTTGTCGAGCGCTGGACCGGAATTCCTACATCAAAGATGCTAGAAGGCGAGCGCGACAAGCTCCTTAGAATGGAGGACGAACTTGGTCGTCGTGTAATCGGGCAGAAAGACGCTGTACGGGCCGTCGCAAATGCGGTTCGTCGCGCGCGAGCCGGTTTGAACGACGAGAACCGACCACTCGGGTCTTTCTTGTTCCTTGGGCCGACAGGCGTAGGCAAGACAGAGCTTACCAAGGCGGTTGCCGAATTCCTGTTTGATGACGAGAGCGCAATGGTGCGGATCGACATGTCAGAGTTCATGGAAAAGCACGCTGTGGCACGTCTGATCGGCGCCCCTCCAGGGTATGTAGGATATGATGAAGGTGGTGTACTGACCGAAGCGGTTCGTCGCCGTCCATATCAGGTTGTGCTTTTTGACGAAGTCGAAAAGGCGCATCCGGATGTCTTTAATGTGCTCCTTCAGGTTCTCGACGATGGGGTTCTGACGGACGGTCAAGGTCGAACCGTAGACTTCAAACAGACTTTGATCATCCTGACCTCCAACCTTGGCTCGCAGGCGCTGAGCAGGTTGCCAGATGGCGGGGATGCAAGTCAGGCAAGGCGTGATGTCATGGACGCGGTTCGGGCGCATTTCCGGCCAGAGTTCCTCAATCGCCTTGATGAAACTATCATCTTTGACCGGTTGAGTCGCGGTGACATGGACGGCATCGTCGATATTCAGCTTGGCCGTCTGCGCAAGCGTCTTGGTAAACAGAACATCAAGATTGATCTGGATGAGGCTGCCATGCGGTGGTTGGCCGACGAAGGTTACGATCCAGTGTTTGGCGCGCGTCCGTTGAAGCGCGTCATGCAGCGCGCGCTCCAAGATCAACTTGCCGAGATGTTACTCGCAGGTGACGTGACAGACGGTGATGTTGTCGCGGTCTCGGTAGGGGCTGACGGACTGATAGTTGGAGATCGCGTATCAACGTCGAACCGACAGCCGCCAGATGATGCGGTTGTACACTAATACTATTGAAAGCTCCGCCAGCGCGACGGGGCTTTCATTTTTTATGGAACTCAGTCTACCAGGCTAGAGCAGATTTTCCATAGGTCTGGTGGCACGCTGATCTCTGTTGCGAGTTTCCGATTTCGCCCTGGAAGTCGCCCTTGCCCATCGTCCTCCACGGCATCTATCAGACCCGCCAGCCTTGCTTCGAACTCAGGCGATGTGTTGGGGTCTATTAGGATGAATACTTGGGCGAGGTCGTGAGGCGCACCAGTTGGGGCTTTCAGTGGGTGAACATCCTTTGAGAGTTTACCTCCAGTGAGGCCCGCCGCCAGTATTTCGACCATCAAACCTATTCCCCAACCTTTGGGGCCGCCGGCAGAAGTGAGTGAACCTTTGAGCGCTTTTTCTGGATCAGTAGTTGGCTGACCTTCGGAGTCCACGGCCCAACCTTCTGGTATCTTGCGCCCAGCTTCTTTGGCCATGTTCACGGCACCCAAAGTGACGGCCGTAGTTGCTTGGTCGAATGCAAACGCTACACCACCAGTTCCATCAGGCACTGCGAAAGCAATTGGGTTAGTTCCGATAATGCGCTTTGAGCCACCAGGTGGTGCCACGATCGGGCTGGCATTTGTCATTCCGATCGCAATCAGGCCTTGCTTTGCTGCGCGCTCGGTGAACCAACCAAGGGCAGTGCAGGTGTGGGAGCGTCCAATGTTAAGGCTCGCGATCCCATTCTCCTTTGCGATATTCGTTGACTGCTCAAGGGCGGAGTCGAATGCGACCTGAGCGAAACCATCGTCCGCATTAACCTTCAAAACTGCGGATCGTTCGCGGACTATCTTTGGGCTAGCGGCGGACTTGATCCTTCCGGAGCTGAGCTGTTTGCAATAGCTTTCCAGGTAGTAGAGTCCGCAGATCCGGTTTCCCCGTGCTTCGGCCCAGGTTATCGCGTCAGCCATGATTCTCGCCGCCTTTGAACTCGCCCCATGTTTCAGCAATGCGTTCTCAGAGAGGCGTTTTACTTCTGCGATCGTGATCTCGGGCATTGAATGCTCCATTGGCTATCAGCTTCGTCAGTTACCAATGCACTGCATTGCGTTCCCTGGGAAGTCCCCCTGTGCGTTGTGTAATTTCAGCCGCTGCATCCGCAACAGCAATCCCAAATTCTTGGATGCGAAATTCCTGGAAACGAATGCTGGGTCCAGAAATCGAGACTCCGGCGACGGGCGTCCCATATTCATCAAGGATCGCGCTGGCGACGCATGACATCCCGTCATGTCGTTCTTCCTGGTCAAACGACCACCCACGTCTTTTGATTTCTGAAAGGTCCGCAAACAGGGTGTCCGGCGAGGCGTGCGTATTTGCGGTGAACCTTTCCAAACCGCTGGTTGCGATTAGTTTCTGAGCCTTGTCTGCCGAGAGTTCGGCGAGAATGGCCTTTCCAATGCCTGATGCATGCATCGCAGTGCGTGTGCTGGGCGGAAAGAATGCTCGGATTGGGTGGCTGGTTTCAACTTGCCCGATAAAAACAACTTGGCTGCCTTGGGGAACTGCCAAGTTCGCAGTTTCGCCTGTGCGCTCCATCAGCATTTGCATGACGGGTCTACTGATCTCCACGAGATCCTTCTGCTTTAGGAAGGATGACCCGGTGCGAAATGCTTCAATACCAATTAGCCAATCCTGCCGTTCTTCATCGAATGTGACGAAGCCCCGCTTCTGAAGTGTCATGAGTATGCGGTGCGTTGTTGCCGTAGGTACACCGACAGCATTCGCCAAGTCCGTAAGTGTCATGCGACCTGCGCGTGCAATGGCTATGAG
>CAYPVG010000400.1:0-3374 GCA_964414085.1 uncultured Boseongicola sp.
AAAAGCGGTTTTTGATGGATTGGGCTTGCCTTTCGACAAGGTCATTCACGATGAACCGGATGCCGCATTGGGCAACGGCGGACTTGGCCGACTGGCGGCGTGTTTTTTGGAGAGTCTTTCGACGCTTGGGATCCCCGCCTATGGCTACGGCATCCGGTATGAGCACGGCTTGTTTCGCCAGCGTTTTAACGACGGCAGGCAAGTTGAAGAGCCGGAAGACTGGCTGACACAAGAACACGTCTGGGAATTTGAGCGCCCTGAAGCAGCGTTTGAGATTGGTTTTGCTGGCGAGACCTACGAGAACGGTGGCCGCACCGTTTGGCGTCCGCATGAAGCCGTGATCGCGGAGGGTTTTGATACACCTGTAGTTGGCTGGAAAGGTGAATGGGCAAATACGCTGCGTCTTTGGGGGGCTGTCCCTAAGTCTGTTCTGGACCTCGGCCGGTTTAACGCGGGGGACTATGCCGGTGCGGCGGAACCCGAGGCCCTTGCACGAACAATTAGCCGGGTTTTGTACCCGGATGACACAACAGAGCAGGGCAAGGCGCTGCGCCTGAAACAAGAGTATTTCTTCACGGCTGCTTCGCTGCGAGACATTCTGCGGCGGTTCGAAAGCGAGCACAGCGATCTGCGCGATCTGCCGAAGAAGGTTGCAATCCAAATGAACGACACTCATCCGGCGATCGCTGGGCCGGAGTTGGTGCGATTGTTGCATGATGAGCGGGGCATGCCATTTGCCGATGCCATGATGGTCGCTCGTGGTTGCCTGAACTACACCAATCATACGCTCTTGCCTGAGGCATTAGAACGCTGGTCGGAAGGTCTGATGGGGTATCTTCTGCCAAGACACATGCAGCTTATCGGTCAGATCAACGATGCGCATCGCCAGCAATATCCTAGCGTCAGCATTCTTGAGCACGGCCAGGTGAAGATGGGCGAGTTGAGCTTTATCATGGCGTCCAAGGTGAACGGTGTTTCGGCACTGCATTCAGGGCTCATGACGGAAACGGTTTTCAAGGAACTGCACGAGCAGCATCCTGATCGCATTGTAAATCAAACGAACGGCGTGACGCCCCGGCGTTGGTTGAAGACATGCAATCCCGCTTTATCGTCTGTGATCACCGACGCCATAGGTGACGGGTGGATTGGAGATGCGGAGCAGTTGAAACAGCTGGAGCCACATCTTGATGATGGTGGGTTCCTCGAGCGATTTACGTCTGCCAAGCGCGCTAACAAGGAAGCTCTGTCGAATTGGTTTGGCACTGAGTTGGGCGTGAAGGTCGACCCGGATGCGATGTTCGACATTCAGATCAAGCGTATCCATGAGTATAAACGCCAGCACCTGAACATCCTTGAGACGATTGCCCTTTGGCAAGAAATGCGTGACCACCCGAACGCTGATTGGACCCCTCGCGTTGTTGTCTTTGGAGGCAAAGCGGCGCCTGGGTACTACTTCGCGAAAGAAATTATTCATCTCATCAATTCCGTCGCACGTGTGGTGAACAACGACCCAGTGACGTCGAAGTGGCTCAAGATCGTTTATCCACCGAACTACAACGTGACATTGGCCGAGCGCTTGATCCCGGCGGCCGATCTTTCGGAGCAAATCTCGACGGCGGGGAAAGAGGCTTCCGGAACAGGGAATATGAAGTTCGCTTTGAATGGCGCGCTGACGATCGGAACGCTTGATGGTGCCAATGTGGAAATCCGCGAGCACGTGGGCGAGGACAACTTCTTCCTTTTCGGTATGACCGCTCAAGAGGTATGGGCGCGTCGCGAAGTGGACGGTCATGCTGGTTTGGCTATTGGTGCCGACCCAAAAATTGCCAGAGCATTGGACGCCTTGCGGAATGGCACATTTGCGGATGGCGACCACGATCGGTTCAGAGGCATCGCGGATAATGTTTCCGGGCCGGACTATTTCTTGGTTGCCTCAGATTTCACGGACTACTGGCGTGCATCGCGTGAGGCTGATCGGGCTTACGTCGATAGTGCACGCTGGGCGCGGATGGCGGCATTGAACACGGCAAGATCAGGTTGGTTCTCGTCAGACCGTACAATCCGGGGTTATGCTTCTGAAATCTGGGACGCTTTGCCCTCGACTCCGCTGCGGAGGATTGCCGCCGCTTAGGTTCTGGGCGACTGTACTGTAGAAACGACTTGGGGAGATCATAGTGTCACAACCAACACCGACCGACTTTGCGATTTCTCTCGAAGACGCGCGCCGGATTGTGGTTGGACAACATGACGATCCTTTCGCCGTTTTGGGGCCGCATAAGATCGGTCGATCGCGGTATGTGACGGCCTTTGATCCAGGTGCGACACAGCTTTGGGCTGTGGTCGCTGGAAATACACATTCTTTGGAGCCCGTCCCAGACGCACCGGGCGTATTCTCGGGCAAGGTTCCTGGTGCGAAGCCATATTTTCTGAGAGGTGAAGACAGCGCTGGCGGTCGGTGGGAGATGGAAGATGCTTTCCGCTTTGGCCCCGTTATGGGCGAGATGGACGAATATCTTCTCGCAGAGGGCACCCATGAGCGGATATGGCAAGTGTTGGGAGCACATGTCGTTACTCACGAGGGCACGCTGGGCACACACTTCGCGGTTTGGGCTCCGAATGCGCGTCGTGTGTCAGTCATTGGCGACTTCAATGCATGGGATGGTCGCCGCCATCCGATGCGCCGCCGTGGGACCACTGGCGTTTGGGAAACATTTGTTCCGAGCATCGGAGAGGGCACCGTTTACAAATACGAGATCCTTGGGATTGACGGTACGACGATGCCTCTGAAGGCCGACCCAGTGGGGTTTGGCAGCCAGCACGCACCCGAGAACGCCAGCATTGTACGCGATATCAGCGGCTATGGTTGGGACGACGCCGACTGGATTGCTGAACGTGGCGGGCGAAACGCGCGCAACGCTCCGATTTCGGTATACGAGGTGCATCTGGGGTCTTGGCGTCGGAAAGTCGAAGAAGATAATCGGATGCTTAGCTACAAAGAGCTGGCGGACGAACTTGTCGATTACGTTGTGGATATGGGGTTCACCCATATCGAGCTTTTGCCCATCAGCGAATTTCCATTTGACGGCTCGTGGGGGTATCAGCCTGTGGGAATGTTCGCGCCCACCATTCGTTTTGGGCCGCCTCACGAGTTTCGCGATTTAGTCGATGCGGCGCACCAAAAGGGTGTTGGGATATTGCTCGACTGGGTTCCGGGGCATTTCCCGACAGACTCCCATGGTCTTGGTCGGTTTGATGGGACGGCACTGTATGAACACGCCGATCCTCGGGAAGGCTTTCATCAGGACTGGAACACGTACATTTATAACTATGGTCGGCGCGAGGTTTCGAACTTCCTCGTGTCCAACGCCCTCTAT
>CAYPVG010000401.1:0-14795 GCA_964414085.1 uncultured Boseongicola sp.
TAAAGAGGCCGGCCACGGCTCCCCCGCAGGCTACTGTCCGATCATCCGGCTGCCCTACTCCACCTACGATGGTACCGCCTTCGCGTGGGCGGCCTACCACCATTGGCGCGACTGGAAGGACTATCTCGGTCTCCCGGACACCGCCAATCTGGCAGAGTTCAAAGAGTGCGGCTGCATGGTCATGCGCACCCCCGAGAACGATTTCCTGAATAAGCACCTCAAGAACAGCCGCGACCTCAACATCCCTGTCGAGGAATGGGACGAGGCGCAAATCCTCGATCGGCTGCCGGTCTATGCCCTCGACAGTTTTCACCCACCGAAAGCCCGCGACGACGACGCGTTCGGCGAATCCAACGGCAAGAAACTGAACGGCGCGCTCTATTGGCCGAACGGTGGCTATGTCACCGATCCGGCACTTTCGGCGCAAAACCTGATGGACGCCGCCAAGCAGCGCGGCGCTGAAGTGCGCCTAGGGGCCGAGGTCGCCGAGATTCTGAAGGAAGGTGGCAAAGTCAAAGGTGTTCGCCTGACCACGGGTGAGGCACTCCTTGCTCCGATCGTCGTGAACGTTGCGGGCCCCGGTTCGGCCATCATCAACGACATGGCCGGTGTTATCGACGAGATGACCATCCAGACCCGCCCGCTCAGGCAAGAGGTCGTCCACGTGCCAAGCCCTGAAGGGTTCGACTTCGAAGGCACGGCACCGGTCGTCTCAGACAACGATATCGGTTGCTACGTCCGCCCCGAACACGGCAACCACATCCTGATCGGCTCGGAAGACCCGGAATGTGACGATCATTACTGGACCGAGAACGATAAAGATTACGACCGCAACTTCACCGAGCAATGGAAGACCCAAGCGCTCCGCTACGGCCAGCGCGTCCCGTCGCTCGGCATCCCATCCGCGATGCGTGGCGTCGTCGACCTTTACGACGCGTCTACCGACTGGATCCCGATCTACGATAAGACGTCGCTCGGCGGCTACTACATGGCCTGCGGAACATCTGGGAACCAATACAAAAACGCCCCAATCGCTGGTAAAATGATGGCTGCCCTGATCAAATACTGTGAGGACGGCAACGATCACGACAAGGCGCCGCTCACCTTCCGCATGCCCTACACAGACCTCGATATCGACGTGAGCTTTTACTCCCGCAAACGCGAGATCAATCAGGAATCAAGCTTCTCTGTGCTTGGCTAAACGACTGTCAGATCAGGTAATTCCCCGGCGGCGCTCTCCAGATAGGCAAACCCACTGCCACTCAGAGAGAGCCGTCCATCTGCCAAGTCCGCAGTAGCAGACAACGCGAGCGCTGCATCGCCAGCGACGTAGAGCTCCACCGGTTCCTTGGACAGGTTGAACAAACACGTGAGCGTCTGAGTTTCACCAAGCCGGCGAAGCCCTAAGACCGGCTCGTCCAACTTTAAGAACTCCGTCTTACCAGACCGCAACACAGCGCTTCCACGACGATACCCCAACACCGCGCGGTAGTGCTCCAGCACAGACCCATCAGCGCCGTCCTGCGTCGACACCGCTCGCGCCAGTTGAGGTTCCTTCACCGGCAGCCACGGCTTTGCCTCCGAGAATCCTCCAAACTCAGCTTGAGCTTCCCAAACCATCGGCGTCCGGCATCCGTCACGCCCCTTCACCTCCGGCCAGAACCGCAGGCCTGGAGGGTCCGTCAGCTCGTGATACTCCATCTCAGTCTGCTCAAGGCCCAACTCCTCGCCCTGATAAATCCCTAGCGTCCCTTCAAACGAGGCCAGCATCGCAATGGCCAGTTTCGCTACAGCATCAATGTCTCCACCATGTTCCGCCCATCGCGTAGCATGGCGTTCAACATCGTGATTGGAAAAAGACCACTTAGGCCACCCGTCCGGGGCGGCTTCAAAGAACGCTTCCATCGTCTTTCGAAAATGCGCAGCCGTAAACGTGGGCCCGAGCATATCGAACGAGTACGCCATCTGCAGACGATCCGAGCCCTTAGTGTACTCCGCCATGACCTGCATAGAACGTTGAGACTCGCCGACCTCACCCACCATCGTGCGCCCCACAAACTCATCCGTCAGGGCACGCAGCCGCTTCAGAAACGCGATATTTTCAGGCTGCGTCTTGTCGAAACGATGCTCTTGCATCTCGTAGGTGTCATCACCAAGCGCGTTGCTGCCCTTCGGCCGCGGCGGATTATTTCTCAGCTTTGCGTCATGGAAATAGTAATTCACCGTATCTAACCGAAACCCATCCACGCCACGCTCCAGCCAGAACCGCATCGTCCCGATCAGATAATCCTGCACGTCCCGGTTATGCATGTTGAAATCGGGCTGATCCGACAAGAAGTTGTGCATATAGTACTGCCCGCGCCGCGGCTCATACGTCCACGCGGGCCCACCAAAGTGCGACAGCCAGTTCGTGGGTGCTGTGCCGTCAGGCGACGGGTCGGCCCAGACATACCAATCCACCTTGTCATTATCGCGCGACGCCCGGCTTTCCTTAAAAAACGGATGCTCTTTGGAGGAATGCGAAATCACCTGATCAAGGATGACCTTCAGGCCCAGTTCATGAGCCCGCGCGATCATCACATCAAAATCATCAAGCGTGCCAAACAGGGGATCTATGTCGGTGTAGTCCGAGACATCGTACCCCATATCCGCCATAGGAGACGCAAAGATTGGACTGATCCAGATCGCATCCACCCCTAGGGACGCCACATGCTCAAGGCGCGAAGTGATCCCTTTCAGATCACCGATCCCATCGCCGTCGCCGTCCTGAAACGATCGTGGGTAAATCTGGTAAATGACCGCGCCGCGCCACCAGTCCTGATCCATTGCTTTCGCCTCTCACCTTTGCGACCGCCTTGTCTGGTGCGGACTGTTTTGCAAGTATTCCCAACGTGCGGAGGGCTGCACAACCGAAAAACACCGAGGCCGAAGCATGAAAAGCGAGCTTTGTACCATCAACATCGAAACCGGTCAGGTCGATGTCGTCTTGGAAACGGACCGCCATATCGGGGCGCCGAATTGGACACGCGACGGCGCGGCGTTGATCGTTAACGGACAGGGGCGGCTCTTTCGGGTTGAGTTCGCGGAACCGCGCCTCAAACTCATCGACACCGACTTTGCCATCGACCTCAATAACGATCACGGTCTCTCGCCTGATGGCAAGCAACTCGCGATCACGAACAACACCGACGTAGATTCGCGCGAAATTTTTGTCCTGCCCAGTGAAGGCGGCACGCCTGTGCGCATTCCCCACCCTGGACGAGCTTACTGGCACGGCTGGTCACCGGACGGCAGTACACTGACCTACACCGCGCTGCGGAATGGCGTATTCGAGATTTGCACCATTCCAGTGGCAGGCGGACAGGAAACCCAACTCACCGAAGGATTCGACCATTGCGACGGCCCGGATTATTCGGCGGATGGAAAATGGATCTGGTTCAATGGCGAGAAGGATGGAGCAGTCGATCTCTATCGAGTTGCGCCCAGCGGTGGCACTTCTGAACGCATGACAGATGACGACAGCGTAAACTGGTTTCCGCATCCGTCCCCTGACGGCAATCATATTGTCTATCTCGCCTATCCGCCTGGCACCGAAGGCCATCCGGGTGGGCTAGATGTCGAGCTTCGTTTGATGCCTCAAGGCGGCGGGGCCAGTCGACCGCTCGTCTCGCTCTTTGGCGGGCAGGGCACCATAAATGTGCCAAGTTGGTCGCCAGACAGCAGCGCTTGTGCATTTGTGCGCTACAAGCGCAACTGAACGTTAACGTTTCGTGACACCACCGAACGCCCGCACCGACGTAATACCGACGTTGTACCGACACGATACCGATTTGCTGAATTCATCGGGTTTCGCTGCTGAGTAATGTGAAGCTCACACTGAATTTCAGGTCAGAATGGCAGGTCTATTCTTAATAAATTACTTTAGAAATGTACGTTAATTTATTGAAAAATAATGATAAATGAGCGCAAGACGAATCTCACTTCCAATATTTAAGTTGCGCCAGTCGTTCCCGGAGCGCCTTGTTAAGGCCCGGTTGTCTCCAGCAGTATATCCTTTCAAACCCTTTCTGAATCTTCACCGATTGTCGCTAGTTTTCATTTGCCGACTCTCAAACACGGGCGTATAGCCGCCAGCATGTCCACGGTTGAAAACATACCAACGTCAAACACTACGTTTGGCGCGCAAGTGCTTGGCCTCTTGACGCTGGGCTTGCCTTTGGTCGGTAGTCAGTTGGCACAGGTCGCCATCCAAACGACCGACATTGTTATGCTCGGCTGGTATGATGTTGTTTCACTGGCTGGTGTATCGTTGGCCGGGCCGCTCTACTTCACAATATTCATCGTAGGGTCGGGCTTTGCGATTGGCGTTATGCCGCTGGTTGCCAGCGCAGCCAGCACGGATGATGACCGTCAGGTGCGCCGCGTCACACGCATGGGCCTGTGGCTGTCGATTGTTTTTGGCGTGGTGATCGTCCCGCTCTTCATGTTTTTTGGAGAGCTGTTTTTGGCCATCGGGCAGGCCGAGGACGTTGCCGAGCAGGCTGGGCTATACATGGCATATGCAGGCTTCGGCATTCTGCCTGCGCTCGTTGTCATGGTGCTCAGAAGCTATCTCTCCGCTCTCGAGCTGACCCGGATCGTGCTCTACGCGACTCTCGCAACCTTCTTTCTGAACATCCTCATTAACTATGTGTTGATCTTTGGAAATTGGGGCGCGCCCGAGCTTGGCGTCGTTGGCGCAGCCATTGCGTCCGTCGTGGGACACGTGTTCAGCGCGGTGATTTTGATCGTCTATGCTGTTGTAAAGACGTCGAAATACACGCTGTTTCAGAACTTCCATAGACCCGATTGGGAAGCCATGGGGCAGGTATTTCAGCTGGGCTGGCCCATCGGCATTACGCTACTTAGCGAAGTTGGGCTATTCGCCGTTACGGGAATTATGATGGGCTGGGTCGGTACGATTTCACTCGCGGCCCATGGTATCGCGCTGCAGATCGCCTCCATCACCTTCATGGTCCATCTCGGCCTCAGCCAAGCCATCACCGTGCGCGCAGGGCGTGCCTGGGGCCGCTCCGATGCCGAGACACTGCGCGTCGCCAGCCTTGCGGCCCTGTTCTTGTCAGCATGCGCTGTGGCAGTCACCATCTTCGCATTCCTGGTCATCCCGGAATTCCTCGTCGGAGCGTTCATCGACCCCAATGACCCCAATCGCGCGGATATCCTGAAGGTCGGCGCGGTGCTTCTTGGCCTCGCGGCATTGTTCCAGGCTGTTGACGCTGCGCAGGTCATGGCGCTCGGGATGCTAAGGGGCGTCCAAGACACGAAAATTCCCATGCTTATGGCAGCCTTTAGCTATTGGTGCGTCGGTGTTCCGGCCAGCTACGGGCTTGGTTTCAAGTACGGTCTTGAAGGTGTTGGTATTTGGCTCGGCCTCACGATTGGCCTGGCTTTTGCGGGCCTCTTGCTGCAATGGCGGTTCTGGAGCCGCCACGCCCGACTAGTCTGATTGACCCCTGAGCCATTCCATCACATCGCCGCGCACCGATTGAACGCCAGAGGCGCGCGACTTATTAATCACGGCTTTAACCTCATCGAGATCAACCCGACGAAGCAGATGTTTCACAGGCCCGATGGACGCAGGGCGCATGGATAATGCGCGCAGTCCCATTGCAGCAAAGCACATGGCCTCAATCGGGCGTCCGGCGTCTTCGCCACAGAAGCTTACCGGGGTTTCGGTCTCGTTGCAGCGATTCACGATTTGCTCTATGAACGACAAAAAGCTAACGTTTAGAGTATCATAGCGCCGCCTGACACGCTCGTTCTCTCGGTCCGCCGCGAAGAAGAACTGCTTCAAATCGTTCCCGCCGATCGAGATAAAATCAGCCATCTCAAAGAATTGCTTGGGCGCAAAAGCAAGGCTGGGCGTCTCAAGCATTGCCCCGATCTCAACGTTGGATGGGAGCACGTGACCAAGCTTTTCTTCGCGCTCGCATTCTCGCAAAACATGGTCGCGCGCCGCCCGGAACTCGTCGAACTGCGCAATAAACGGGAACATAAGCGTCAACGGCCGTCCGTTCGCTGCACGGATCAGCGCTTGCAACTGCATGCGCATGACGCCGGGCTTATCCAGGCCCACCCGGATCGCGCGCCATCCAAGTGCAGGGTTCGGCTCGTCCTCGCGCTTCATGTAAGGAAGGACCTTGTCCGACCCTATGTCGAGCGTTCGGAAAGTAACCTTCTTGCCACCCGCAGCGTCCAAAACCCGCGAGTAAATCGCCGCTAATTCACCGCGCCGAGGAACCTTTGAGCGGATAAGAAACTGCAGTTCAGTACGAAACAGGCCAACACCTTCTGCGCCCGAGCTTTCCAGAGATGGCAAGTCGGCGATCAGCCCGGCATTCATAAGGAGCGAGATGACCTCGCCGGATTTTGCCTGTGCGGGCAGGGTCTTAAGGTCTGAATACCGCTCCTGCGCTTTCGCCTGCATCGCGATCTTATCGCGAAACGCTGTTACGACGGTATCGTCTGGTCGCAGGTGAACCAGACCTTGGTCCCCGTCCACCATAACGTGGTCGCCGTTCAAGGCCTCGCCGGTGATGTTATCGGCATGAATGATCAATGGAATTGCCCAAGCTCGCGCCACGATCGCCGCGTGAGAACCCACAGAGCCTTGCTCTAGGATGATACCCTTCAGCTTTGTTCGCCCGTAGTCGAGCAACTCCGCCGGGCCGATGTTGCGTGCAACAAGGATGGGATTTTCCGGCATTTCGGCACCGGTATCTTTGCCTTGTCCCGTCAGTATTCGCAGCAGCCGGTTAGACAAATCATCCAAGTCATGAAGCCGCTCGCGAAGGTACGCATCTGGCACCTGTGACATGCGGGTGCGGGCCGACGATTGCTCCTTCTCAACAGCCGCTTCCGCCGACAGCCCGGCCGAGATGTCTTCTTCCATCCGTCGCAGCCAGCTGCGCGAGTTGGCGAACATACGGTAGGCTTCCATGACCTCGCGCTGGTCGCTATCCGCGGTCTCATCACTGACCGAACTCAGCATATCGTCCACTGATAAACGCAAGCGGTCTACTGCGTCGCGAAGACGCTCTGTCTCAGCTTCTGGGTCGTCGGCAATTGGATTTGAGACCACGACACGCGGCTCGTGAAGCCATACGTGGCCCTCCGCAACGCCTTCCTGACCAACACTGCCCCGAAACAGTGCAGGCAGCGTGTGGCGTGCCCTCAGGGCCTCTCCCTCACCGACAAATGCTCCAAGCTCTGTCATCTCGGCAAGAACCATTGCCACAACGTCTAGCGCATAAACCTCGTCTTCCGAGAAGGCGCGGGCTTCTTTGGATTGCACCACAAGAACGCCAAGCCGTTCTCCGAGCCTCTGAATTGGCACGCCGCAGAAAGACGAGAACACCTCTTCACCCGTCTCCGGCATGTAGCGGAACCCACGCGTCGACGGCGCATCGGCCGTGTTAACGACTTTTCCTTTTCGCGCGACGCGCCCGACAAGGCCTTCGCCCAAGCGCATCCGCGTTTGGTGAACGGACTCTTTGTTTAGACCTTCAGTCGCGCATAACTCCAAAGTCTCTTCATCGCGGAAGAGATAGATCGAGCACACTTCGGTGTTCATTGAACTCGCAATGACCTCGGTCACGCGATCCAAACGTGCCTGGCCAGCGCTGTCGTCGGCCAGCGCTTCCCTAAGCCTGCCAAGGAGCTTGCGGCTTTCGCTTTCGGTCGGTTCGGCCATGAATTCCGCTCGTCACCTTCACGCGGTTTCTCCGCGCCAGAGTTAGGTTACACCAAAGAAGCGTATATTGCGAAACGCTTATTGCGCGCCGTCTTCGCCCAGGATGCGACGCAAGACTGAACTGCGCGAGACCTGGCCAATAGGGGCCTTGTCGTCAACAACGGCTACTGGCGCTCCACCCTCAAGAACGGTCTTGATAACGTCAGCAATTTCGCCGTCCGCATGAATGACGCCATCCGCCGAGTTTGAAATCGGCTCCATCACATCACGGGCGCATAGCACTCCAAGTGGATTCATATGGGCCACAAAGTTTGCGACGTATTCATTCGCCGGATTTGAATAAATATCCCTCGGCGTGCCCCATTGGACAATGCGCCCACCTTCCATAATCGCAATGCGGTCGCCAAGCTTGAACGCTTCGTCAAGGTCGTGACTCACAAAGATAATTGTCCGGTTCAGGCGCTCTTGCAGCTCTAGCAGTTCATCCTGCAATCTCGTTCTGATGAGCGGATCCAAAGCGGAGAAAGGCTCGTCCATCAATAGGATGGGTGCTTCTGTTACAAACGCCCGGGCCAAGCCTACCCGTTGCTGCATTCCTCCGGAAAGATCGCCAACTTTTCTGTCTGCCCAATCAGCGAGCCCAACAAGTTCCAGTTGCGCGTTGACCTTGTCACGACGTTCCTTCGCGGTCATTCCGCCCAGCTCAAGACCAAGTCCGACGTTGTCGCGAACCGTTCGCCAGGGAAGAAGTCCGAACTGCTGGAATACCATGGCCACGCGGTTCAGCCGCATATGGCGCAATGTCTTCGCATCCGCATTGGTCACGTCCACTTGGCGATCACCATCCGCGACAACCACACGTCCCCGACAGACGGGGTTCAGACCGTTAACCGAGCGCAGCAGTGTACTCTTACCAGACCCCGAGAGGCCCATGAGAACAAGAATCTCTCCTGGGTCGACGTGGAGCGAGCAGTCGTGAACGCCAAGCACTTGTGACGTCTTTTCTTGGATTTCCCCACGCTCCATCCCTTGATCCATCAAGGGCAGGGCTTCATTAGGGTTTGGCCCGAAGACTATGGAAACATTATCAAAAGTGACTGCTGCGCTCATGATTTTTCCACCCGAAGCATACGGTCGAGCACGATGGCGACGACAACGATGATAAAGCCGCTTTCAAACCCAAGCGACGTGTTTACCTGATTGAGCGCGCGCACCACCGGAACGCCAAGGCCGTCGGCGCCAACGAGCGCCGCGATCACAACCATCGATAGCGAAAGCATGATCGTCTGGTTCAAGCCTGCCATGATCTGTGGAAACGCGTATGGCAACTCGACCTTCCACAGCGTTTGTCTGGGTGTTGCACCAAAGGCCTGCGCCGCCTCCAACAGCGGTGATGGCGTAGAAGATACGCCCAAGTGCGTCAGGCGGATCGGGGCAGGGAGCACGAAGATAACTGTCGCGATAAGCCCCGGCACCATGCCAATTCCAAAGAAAACGATGGCAGGTATTAGATAAACAAAGGTCGGTAGCGTTTGCATTAAATCGAGAACCGGCCGCGCCCATGCATACAGTCTTGGCCGATGCGCCATCGCGATGCCTATTGGAACACCGACGCCCATGCACACCACACAGGCCGAAAGGACCAGCGTTAGGCTTTCCGTTGTTTCTTCCCAATAGCCTTGGTTGAGAATGAAGACGAACCCCAAGAACGTCAGCAGGGCAGGCTTCCAACTCCTTTGAAGAACGAAGGCGAGCAGGGTGAATGCTGCGATTATAAAAAATGGGTTGGGCGTTTGCAGAACCCACAAAATAGCATCGATCATTGCTTCCAGTATGTCGGACAAAGCGTCGAAAAAGAACGCGCCGTTAATCTGCAGCCAGTCAAAAACTGAAGCCGCAGCCTTCCCCACAGGGATTTTGTTTTCCGTTAACCATTCCATTGGACTTTGTCCCCCTTGCGGCTACCTTGGCCTGCAGATCACAGATTGAAAAGCCTAGAAAGAAAAAGCGCCTAGAATGATCGACTTATACACTTGGACGACGCCAAATGGCCGCAAGCTCTCCATCCTTCTCGAAGAACTGGGGATCGAATACGAGGCCCACGGGATCGATCTGAGCAAAGGCGAACAGCGCAGCGAAGCGTTTCTTAAGGTTTCTCCGACAGGGAAGATACCGGCCATCCGCGTTCGGGAAACTGGGCAGACCGTGATGGAGTCTGGAGCCATCATGCTCTGGTTGGCCGAGCGGGAAGGGCGGTTCCTTGGGGAGCCCGAGGACAAGACAAATGTACTTGAGTGGCTGATGTGGCAGATGTCGGCGCAAGGCCCAGCTTTGGGTCGCATCCACCAGTTTGCAAAGTACGGAAATCCAATGGGTGAACCTGCGGAAACACTGTTCCGAGCTCAGGGCGTTGCTGCTTACACGACGCTTAACGAGCGCCTCGAAGGCCGTGATTATGTGGCTGGCGCGAGAAAGGGGACGTACACCATAGCTGATATGGCCATCTGGCCTTGGGTGTCGCGCTATGAGTGGCACGAAACCGACCTGCACGACTATCCCAATGTCTTGAAATGGTACCGCCGGCTCGCTGAGCGGCCGGCGGTCCAGCGCGGGTATCACGCGCCTCATTTCGTTAATGAAGTGCCTGTGCCTTAGAGGCCCAGTGCGCCTTTTACAGCGGCCATAGCATCGCCACCATCTTTAGCGGTTACGCCGTCAAGCCAACTTCCGAGAATATCAGAATTCGCGGCCAGCCATGCTGTCGCTGCATCTGAAGGCTCTTCGCCGTCGTCAAGAATCGCACCCATGATCTCGTTTTCCATCGCGAGCGAAAACTCGAGGTTTTGCAGCAGTTTACCGACGTTTGGACACGCATCCGCGTAGCCCGCGGACGTGTTGGTAAACACTGTTGCGCCACCAAGGTTCGGACCAAACCAATCGTCGCCTCCTTCAAGATATGTCAGCTCGAAGTTTGCGTTCATCGGATGTGGTTCCCAGCCAAGGAAGACTACTGGTTCTCCGCGTCGATCTGCGCGTGCAACCTGCGCCAGCATACCCTGTTCAGAGCTTTCGACGACTTCAAAGCCTTCAAGACCGAATGCATTTTCGTCGATCATCGACTGGATGAGACGGTTACCGTCATTGCCTGGCTCAATGCCGTAGATTTCACCTTCAAGCGCATCTTTTTGTGCAGCAATCGCTCCAAAGCTGGTGATGCCTAGGTCGGCTGCAGCTTTGTTCACTGCCAGTGTGTACTTCGCGCCTTCAAGGTTTGCGCGTACCGTGTCGACGGTGCCCGCCTCGCGATAAGGCGCAATGTCGGCTTCCATTGTTGGCATCCAGTTGCCGAGGAAGACGTCGATGTCACCCTGTGCCAGCGAAGTATAGGTCACCGGTACGGAGAGGATTTTGATATCCGTTTCGTAGCCCAAGGCTTCCAAAACAACTGTCGTTGCTGCGGTTGTCGCAGTGATGTCCGTCCAGCCAACGTCCGAGAACGTGACTGAGTCGCAGGCGGCCCATGCCGGTGCTGCCGAGACAATGGCCAAAACGGAAAGTGTGGATCTTAGATGCATAAGCATTCCCCCTGTTTTTGTTGATTGACGAGTCAATTAAAAATCTGGATACCCTGAGTTCGGATTTCAGGAAAGACAAAATCATGCCTAAGCTTGGAATGGAACCGATAAGACGAGCTGCATTGATCGATGCGACCATTGCGGAAATCGGTGCCGCTGGATCCCTGGATATTACGGTTGGGCAGATAGCACGGCGTGCGGGTGTTTCGTCCGGGCTTGCTCACCATTACTTCGGGGGCAAGGACGACATTCTGCTGGCTGCCATGCGCCACGTCATGCGTGAGTACTCCAGAGAGGTAAGCGCGCGCCTGAGAGCTGCTTCAAGTCCGCACGACCGCGTGCGTGCCATCGTTGAGGGCTCGTTTGCAGAGTCAAACTTTCGTCCGGACACGATCTCGGCCTGGCTGAATTTTTATGTGCTTGCGTTATCTTCGACCGCAGCAAAACGGCTGCACAGGGTTTACGCATCCAGGCTGAAGTCGAACTTGTGCCATGCCCTTCGCCCTATGGTCGGGGACCGCGCGGTTGAGATTGCAAAAACCGCGTCGGCCCTCATCGACGGCATTTATCTCCGCCAGGGTATCGGTGGAGCGAGCCCAGATGCAGCGAAGGCCGTCGTGCAGGTCATTTCACATATAGAACGCTCGATCGGAGATTAACGAGTGCGCGCGGACTATGTCATTGTTGGAGCAGGCTCTGCTGGATGCGCTTTGGCGTATCGCCTCAGCGAAGCCGGGCATTCCGTAATCATTGTTGAGTTTGGCGGTACGGATATTGGCCCGTTTATTCAGATGCCCGCGGCCCTCAGTTACCCGATGAATATGGCGCGATACGACTGGGGTTTCAAAAGCCAGCCCGAACCGCATTTGAATAATCGTCGATTGGTGGTTCCGCGCGGGAAGGTTATTGGCGGGTCATCCTCTGTCAACGGCATGGTCTATGTGCGGGGGCATGCGCGTGACTTTGATACCTGGGCGCAGATGGGGGCCAAGGGTTGGAGCTATGCCGATGTTCTTCCCTACTTTCTGCGCATGGAAAACTGGAGCTCGCAGTCTGGCGGCAATCCGGACTGGCGTGGCAATGACGGTCCGCTGCACGTTTCGCGCGGTCCTAGAAAGAACCCGTTATATCACGCGTTCGTCGAAGCGGGCCGACAGGCAGGTTATCAGACGACGGACGATTACAATGGAGAGCAACAAGAGGGTTTCGGACCCTTTGAGCAAACTGTCTGGAAGGGCCGGAGATGGTCTGCGGCAAACGCATACCTTAGACCGGCCCTAAAGCGCCCAAACTGCACCATCACCCACGGACTGGTTGAGCGCGTCACTATTGAGAACGGACGAGCAATTGGCGTGGAGGTTCGCCAGAAAGGTGGATTGACCAAGATACGGGCAAACAATGAGGTCATTCTCGCTGCTTCGTCGATTAATTCACCCAAGTTACTTATGCTTTCCGGAATCGGCGATGCAGAGCACCTCCGATCACACGGTATTGCCGTCGTGGCAGATCGTCCCGGTGTTGGGCAGAACCTTCAGGATCATCTGGAAATCTACTTCCAAATGGCGTCCAGCCAGCCCATCACGCTTTACAAATATTGGACTCTTTTCTGGAAAGGCGTGCTTGGCGCGCAATGGGTCATCAGCAAAACCGGTCTTGGCGCATCCAACAACTTCGAAAGCTGCGGCTTCATCCGATCACGTGCGGGTGTCGAGTACCCGGATATTCAGTTCCATTTCCTTCCAATGGCGGTTCGCTATGACGGGCAAGCCGCCGCCGAGGGACACGGATTTCAAGCGCATGTCGGCCCTATGCGGAGCCCGTCGCGTGGTGCCGTTACATTGGCTGCTTCTGATCCCAAAGAAGCCCCCAATATCTTCTTTAACTATATGTCGACCCAGCAGGACTGGATTGATTTTAGAACAGCTGTTCGATTGACGCGGGAAATTTTCCAGCAAGACGCGTTCAAGCCATTTGCAAAACACGAAATTCTCCCCGGCGCGTCCGCCCAGTCCGATGAAGACATCGACGAATTCATTCGCGAGCATGCCGAAAGCGCGTACCACCCGTGCGGGACATGCCGAATGGGTGCCGCCACGGACAAGCAAGCGGTCGTTGATCCTGAATGTCGTGTAATCGGTGTGGATGGTCTGCGCGTCGCTGATAGCTCAATCTTCCCTCAGATCACTAATGGGAACCTGAATGCGCCGTCCATTATGGTCGGGGAGCGGGCGAGCGACCTGATACTGGGAAAATCACTTCCACAAGACGAACGCGCGCCGTGGATCCATCCAAACTGGCAGGCAGCGCAGCGCTAGGCTTAAGCGGCTCTTTCGAGTCCGAAAGTATCGTGGAGGGCCTGAACCGCCAGCTCCATGTACTTCCGATCAATCAAAACGGAGATTTTGATTTCCGACGTCGTAATGACTTTGATGTTGATGCCTTCGTCACGCAGCGCCTTGAACATCTGGCTGGCGACACCTGCGTGGCTGCGCATACCGATGCCAACAACTGAGATTTTGGCAACATCATCGTCAGTGACCAATTGCGCGAAATTGATCTCTCCGCTGTCTTTAGCCTCGGCCATCGCCTTCTCTGCCCTTGCGATCTGATTCACTGGCAAAGAGAAGGTCATATCTGTCCGGCCGTCTTCTGAGATGTTCTGAACGATCATGTCGACGTTGACCGAGGCATCGGCGAGGGGGCCAAAGATTGCAGCCGCGATGCCCGGGCGGTCGGCGACGCTCAGCAAGGTCATCTTGGCCTCGTCGCGACTAAAGGCGACGCCTGCAACCACATTGCTTTCCATGATGTCCTCCTCGGCACAGACCAGCGTGCCCGCGTTATCGTCGTTGTCTTCAAAACTTGAAAGAACCCGCAAGCGTACTTTGTAGCGCATTGCCAGTTCTACGGAACGTGTCTGCAGAACTTTCGCGCCAAGCGACGCGAGTTCTAGCATCTCTTCGAAGGCGATCTTATCGAGTTTGCGCGCCTTTGATGTAATTCTTGGGTCTGTCGTGTAGACGCCGTCGACGTCGGTGTAGATGTCGCAACGTATGGCGTCGAAGGCCGCTGCAAATGCGACGGCCGTTGTGTCAGAGCCGCCCCGACCGAGCGTTGTAATGCGACCCTCCGGGCTAATGCCCTGGAAACCAGCGACGACTGCGACCTTCATACCTTCGGCAAACTTTGCGTTGATGTTGTCCGTCGGGATTTCTTCAATCCTTGCCGCAGCATGCGCAGAATTGGTCATAAGCGGCACCTGCCACCCTGCCCAGGAACGTGCCGGCACGTCCATTTCTTGCAGTGTCAGCGCCATGAGGCCTGCTGTGACTTGTTCGCCGGAGCTCACAACGGCGTCGTACTCTCGCGCATCGAACAGCGGAGAAGTCTCTTCAACCCAACCAACCAGTTCGTTCGTTTTGCCCGACATTGCCGACACGATGACGATCACGTCGAAACCGTTGGCA
>CAYPVG010000402.1:0-4197 GCA_964414085.1 uncultured Boseongicola sp.
CCGGTCCGTTTTCGAGAACGGTCAGGTCGGCACCCTTTTCTACCCGGATCACGAAATGGAGGATGGCGTCACTGGTTGTCTCCTCATGGAGGTAAATGAGCGAGACGGGTTTGGACACCGGTCCGGACGCTCGCAGCACAACACCATCTGTTGCGAAGGCGGAGTTCATCGCCGCAAAAGGGCGTTGGACCGGGTTTTGACCGCGCGTTTCAAGGACGCCATAGAGGTCTTTGGCCCAATGAATGTCCTTTGCCGTTGCATCGGCGAGACGTTCGATTTCTAGGTTCTCCGCTGCCAGATCATCGGACGCTTCCGCGTCAAAAATGCCATCGCGGAAAACAACCCGAAGGCGGTCGATCCCGTCGAACAGCATCGTCTCCTGATGCGCAAACAATGAGGCTTCGGGCGCAAGTGGTGCGTTCAATGCATCAGGACGCGTAAACCGCCAGTATTCGTCGCGTGGCCCAGGCAAACCCATGGTCCGCAATCGGGAGAGCGCATCAGCGCGAGCCTCGTTTGCCCATGCCGCGCCGTCCGGCAACGTCAGTTCAGCCAACCTGGCCTCGGTCGCGTCCACTTTCGTTTGTGGCAGGGCCATTTATGCAACCTCCGACAGGATGTCGGCGTAGCCGTTGTTTTCGACCTCAAGCGCAAGCTCCGGCCCACCAGTTTTTACGATCCGTCCGTCGGCCATGATGTGCACCACGTCAGGTTGGATGTGATCTAGAAGGCGCTGATAGTGCGTGATGACAAGGAAGGAACGACCTTCTGAACGAAGTGCGTTCACACCTTCCGCAACGAGCTTCATGGCATCGACGTCGAGACCAGAGTCCGTTTCGTCAAGGATGCACATTTTCGGCTCAAGCATCGCCATCTGCAGGATTTCATTGCGCTTTTTCTCGCCACCCGAGAAGCCAACGTTGACCGGACGCTTCAGCATATCAGCGTCGATCTTGAGTGATTTCGCCTTCTCGCGAATGACTTTCAGGAAGTCCGCAGCGCTAAGTTCATCCTCGCCGCGCGCCTTGCGCTGTGCGTTGAGAGCTGTGCGCAGGAAGGTCATATTCCCAACACCGGGGATTTCCACAGGGTACTGGAATGCCAGAAACAATCCAGCGGCTGCCCGCTCTTCCGGCTCAAGCTCCAGCACATCCTCACCTTCGAGCGTTGCTTCGCCGCTGGTGACCTCATAGCCATCTCGCCCGGACAGAACATAGCTGAGCGTCGATTTGCCTGATCCGTTCGGACCCATGATTGCGTGCACTTTTCCTGCCGGAACTTCGAGGTCTACCCCTTTCAGGATTTCCTTGTCTTCTTCTTCAAGTTTGACGTGCAGATTTTTGATTTTAAGCATTTTTTGCCTCGTTAGACAGCAGAAAGGGCCCCGCCGGTCCGGCGAGCCCCTTGTGTGAGTAGTAAGAAGTGTTTGTGTTTAGACGGTGCTTGCGAGCGTTTCGGTCACGTAAGCTTCTGAGAAGAAGCTGGCGTAGACGCCCGGGAACCGTTCCATAACCTGAACCTGACCGAATAGCATTGCAGCAAATCCGGCTGCGACGGCAAGTTTCCGGAGCATACCAGTGAAACCGAACGTCCAGGTGAATATCAGCGCGAGCAGTCCGCCGATCGCAAGATGAGCGTGCATCAGATATGGCTCGACCATCGCGGCGGCCTCTGGCAACGCAATTGGCATCAAACCGCCGTCCTGGAAGAAATGGAACGCAGCCGCCTGCCCCGCAAACAGTGAAAACGCGCCAAAGATCAGCGCGAGAGGCACCATCGCGACGTTGGATCCCTCGCCGAGTTTGACCTCTTTCTTCTTTGCTTTCAGCCGCACGGTGTTTGCCGCTTTGTCCTTGCGACCCAACGCTTCGTCGCGCGGCCCAATGTGAACTTCGCCCATGGTGTTGGGCGCACCCTTGTTGATACGGTTTAGCCGCTCCTCGAACGTCTGGTGTGCAGTTCGCGCAGTCGTCGCCATGCCTCAAATCCCCTACAGTGGTTGAAGGGGACAAAATCAACGCTTCGTGACCAAACAAGGGCAAGGATAAGGTGAAATCGGCGCTTTTCACCGATTTTTCCTGCCCATATCCGCAGCTTGCGTCGATTTTTTGCAGTCGGCTTGGCATGTTAGGCAACAATCACAGCTGTGCCGCTGGCGGACACCATAAGCATGTTGTTAACCACTTCGTAGTCGAGATCGACGCCAACGACGGCGTTCGCGCCACGCTGCTGAGCCCGCTCTTCCAGCTCGGAAAGCGCAATGTCACGGGCCTTTGCCAACTCTTCCTCGTAGGCGCCAGAGCGGCCACCTACGATGTCGGTGATCTGGGCGAAAATATCTCGAAACACGTTGGCCCCCAGAATGGCTTCACCCACAACAATACCGCGGTATTCCTGGATAGATTTGCCTTCGATGGTTGGCGTCGTTGTCACGATCATTTGCGAGTTTCCCCAAGGCGTCTTTTCTTTTTCCACCGGCCCATAACCGTCTGCGCGAAGAGGCTTCCAAGGAAGCCCGACGCGAAGCTGACGAGCAGGAGTTGCTGTCGCATCAACATATCTGTCGCAATGTCCACGAGGACCGCGAAACCGGAGCAAAACAGCCCGGTTAGAGCTGCAGAGAAGAGAATGGACCGCAGCATCTCTTAGCCCACCGAACCCTCAAGCGAGATCGCCACAAGCTGTTGAGCTTCCATGGCAAATTCCATCGGCAGTGCCTGCAGAACTTCTTTACAGAACCCGTTTACAACAAGAGCCACAGCCTCTTCTTCATCCATTCCGCGCTGGCGACAGTAGAACAGCTGATCATCATCGACTTTGGATGTGGTCGCTTCGTGTTCGACACGCGATGAGTTATTCTTCACCTCGATATATGGAACTGTATGCGCTCCGCATTTGTCGCCTATCAGGAGGGAGTCACACTGAGTGTAATTCCGGCTGTTCTTGGCACGTGGGTGCATGGAAACCAGCCCACGATAGGTGTTCTGCGCACGACCTGCCGAAATACCTTTGGACACAATGCGCGACTTGGAGTTCTTGCCCAAGTGAACCATCTTCGTGCCGGTATCGGCCTGCTGCATATTGTTGGTGATGGCGATCGAGTAGAACTCGCCCTGGCTTTCTTCACCGCGAAGGATGCAGGATGGATATTTCCACGTGACAGCCGAGCCCGTCTCAACCTGTGTCCACATCACTTTTGACCGATCACCCCGGCAGTCGGCGCGTTTGGTCACAAAGTTGTAGATACCACCTTTGCCGTTCTCATCACCGGGGTACCAGTTCTGAACAGTCGAGTATTTGATCTCGGCATCATCGAGCGCCACAAGTTCGACCACTGCTGCGTGAAGCTGGTGGGTGTCGCGCTGTGGGGCTGTACAGCCTTCCAGGTACGAGACGTATGCTTCCTTGTCGCAGATGATCAGTGTGCGCTCGAACTGGCCAGTATTCTCCGCATTGATGCGGAAGTAGGTCGAAAGCTCCATTGGGCATCGCACGCCAGGTGGCACGTACACAAATGAACCATCCGAGAAGACGGCAGAGTTCAGCGTCGCGAAGAAGTTATCGGACTGAGGAACAACAGAACCGAGGTACTTTTTCACCAGCTCAGGGTGGTTCTTGATGGCCTCGGAGATCGAGCAGAAGATGACGCCTGCTTTCTGGAGCTCTGCCTGGAAGGTTGTCCCAACAGACACAGAGTCAAACACTGCATCAACGGCCACTTTGCGGCCTTCGGCAGGTGCGTCTTCTGCGCCTTCAACACCTGCAAGGATCATCTGCTCTTTGAGCGGTATGCCCAGCTTTTCGTATGTTTCCAGAAGCTTGGGGTCCACCTCGTCCAGCGACTTCGGCTTTTCCTGCATGCTTTTGGGTTTGGCGTAGTAGTATTGCTCTTGGTAGTCGATCTTTGGGTAATCGACCATCGCCCATTCGGGCTCGTCCATTTGCAGCCAACGGCGGAAGGCTTGCAGTCGCCATTCCAGCATCCACTCTGGCTCGCCGTTCTTCTCAGAGATCAGGCGTACGATGTCTTCGGACAGGCCTTTCGGCGCATAGTCCATTTCGATCTCGGTTTCCCAGCCGTATTTGTACTTGCCCGAAAGCGAGCGTACGGCATCTACCGTTTCCTGATCGACACCTTCTTTGACTTCGGTGTTGTCCAAAGCTGCCATGTCTGGCTCCCTATTCACGCCGCGCGAT
>CAYPVG010000403.1:0-2883 GCA_964414085.1 uncultured Boseongicola sp.
AGCGCCTCTTGGAACTTCTTGTCCTCTGCCTCCCGCACCGCTTCCTTGATCGCCGCATAGACGAGAGGTGGACCAGATGCGAGCAGACGGGCCAAGTCCCAAACTGTTTCCTCAAGGTCGTCGGAAGGCACAACCTCTCGCAACAGACCGAGCGATTTTGCTTCCACTGCGTCCATCCAGCGACCCGTTAACAGAAGATCCATCGCCACGTGATAAGGAATTCGTTTTGGAAGCTTAACCGAAGCTGCATCAGCGACTGTCCCCGACCGTATCTCAGGCAGAGCGAAACTCGCGGTATCCGATGCCACAATCAGATCGCACGACAATGCCAACTCAAACCCTCCACCGCAGCAGATCCCATTGACCGCACAAATGACAGGTTTGTTCATGTCAGGCAGTTCCTGCAAACCGCCAAAACCGCCAACGCCGTAGTCGCCATCGACTGCATCACCGTCTGCGGCTGCTTTCAAATCCCAGCCTGCGCAGAAAAACTTATCGCCAGCCGCGCGCAGGATTGCCACACGCAACTCTGGATCATCGCGGAACTCCTGGAACACCTCCCCCATGATCCTGCTGGTCGCCAGGTCAATGGCATTCGCTTTTGGCCTATCTAAAGTGACTTCAAGGATCGCACCTTCCCGGCGCGTCTTAACGGGGGTGTCCGTCATCACAATTCCTTTCGGATCAGCGCGTCCACAGCGACCGCACCACATTGGCGTACAATTAACGGGTTGATTTCGATGTCGACAAGCGATGCATCACTCAAAATCGCGTTCTGAATGCGCAGTACAACGTCAACGACCGCATCGGCATCTGCAATTGGCTTACCACGATACCCATTCAAACGCGGCCATAACCGCAAAGACTTGAGCGCAGCACGAATTTCTTGATCCTTCGCGGGTGCAACCAATGTGGCAACATCAGCCAACAACTCCGCTTCAACGCCGCCAAAGCCAACCGTCAAAGCGACCCCATAGATCGGGTCCCGAGCAACCGAAACCAACAGTTCGGCAACACCATCTGGCACCATTTCTTCGATGAGGTATTGCTTGCATGGCGGCATGTCGTCCACCGCGCCCAAGTCGAAAACATTCAGCCGAACAGCACCAAACTCGGATTTGTGTTCAAATCCCAGTCCTTTGACAGCGAAAGGCGGCTGGAGATCAAATGTATCTGCTGCCTCAATGGAGCTAACGCACACTCCCCTCGGAACGCTCACACCCATCTCAGATAAAAGCGCCTTTCCCTCTGCTTCACTTAAATACGTGGTTTCGCCAACGACAGTCGGTCCGTGCGGCATCCAATCGTCGACCCCCGGTGACACAGTCACTGCCTCAAGCGCAGCAAGTGCATCCCCGACCCCCAACATCGGTGTAACCCCCCGTTCCATCAAATGGCCCGCCAACGCTTCATCGACAGTCTCAGGCAACGTTGAGACGGCGAACACGGGCGTACCAGTGGCCGCCTGCGTGGCGATGATAGCTTCAAAAGCAGGATCAAAACTCGAGACATCACAGCGGTCCGGGCGCGGCTGATCTATGACAAACAACGCCCCATCAAAATTTGTAGCGGCAGCGCAAAATACATCTGCAGTCCGCTCCACATCACCCCAGATAAAGGTGTGATAATCGAGGGGATTAGAAATTGTCACAAGTGGCCCAAGCAACTCAGATAACTTACCAGCCGATGCGTCCGCAAAAGGCGGAAACTCCAATTGCATCCCCTCCGCCGTGTCCGCCACCAGTCCTGCTTCACCTCCAGAACACGACACAGAAACAAACGATTCGCCCGACAACGGACCGGCAACATGCAAGGCTTTCAGCGCCTCAATTAGTTGCGGCAGTGAACGAACTTCTCCCACTCCAAGCTGTTTGAAAAAAGCCGAGGACACCACGGCATTACCGGCAAGAGAGGCTGTGTGTGTTGCCGCCACAGCTTGCCCTGCCGAACTGTGTCCCGCTTTTAGCACAATAATTCTTTTGCCCAACTTTCGAGCTTCATACACCAAACGCGCGAAGGCCACAGCGTCGCCAATGCCCTCCATATAGATGCCAAGCGCCGTAACCCGCGGGTCCGAAAGCATCGCTAAACCCAGATCGGCAAGACCGACTTGCGCCGCGTTTCCAAGACAGGCCAAGTATGCAATCGGCAAGCCCCGTCGCTGCATCGTGAGCGTCATGCCAATATTCGACGATTGCGTCAGGATCGCCACGCCAGTTTCAACCGGTACGCATCCTTGCTCGTCTGGCCAGATCATCGCGCCGTCAAGGCAGTTCAACATCCCGTAGCAGTTAGGGCCAAGAACCGGCATCTCGCCCGCGGCCGCCAGAAATGCAGCCTGCAGATCATGGTCACCCGTTTCGGCGAACCCAGAAGCGAAGGAGATTGCGCCCCCACAGCCGACGTCCTTCAACTCTAACAACACCTCCAAGGTGGCATGCCTATTTACACCGACGAAGGCCGCATCCGGGACACTGGGTAATGCTGCAATGTCCGGAAAGCACCTGACGCCTCCGATCTCGTTGCGATTTGGATGCACCGGCCAAACCTCGCCCTCGAAGCCCAAGGCGCGGCATTGCCTAATCACATTCTCCGCCCAAGCTCCGCCAAAAACCGCAATGGATTTTGGTGAAAGGAGCCGCGTTAGATCTCGCACGCGACAAACCCTTTCCTCGCATACGCACTGGTCAGTTGGCGACACGTCCGGTTCATGCCCCCAATGGCCTCATCAATTCGCGACCTATGATGTGGCGTTGTATCTCGGACGTCCCATCCCAGATCCGCTCGACCCGCGCATCCCGCCAAAACCGAGCGATGGGTAGATCATCCATCAATCCCATGCCGCCATAAATCTGCAGCGTGGCATCGGTCACGCGAGCCAAC
>CAYPVG010000404.1:0-2740 GCA_964414085.1 uncultured Boseongicola sp.
CAGGTCACTGTGCGGCGCAGCCGTGATGGCACGCTGGCACTGGTTGCGGGTTCAGGTGGTGCGAACACCGAGTTCAGTTTGCCGGGGTTGTTGTCTGCATTCGACGCGGCGCTCGAAAGTGGCCCCCTAAGTTCGATCGAAGAAGCTTCAGCGGACGGGATGGTGATAACGTTGGAGGACGCGCGTTCGGGCGGTATCTGGCAGGCGACAAACGCGGCTATTCGGGTGCGCCGGAGCGAATCTGGTTTAACGGCGACGGTGACCTCGGATGTGTTCAATGGCACAGACAGTGTGGCTGAGGTGCAGATGTCGCTGGCCTATGAAAGTGGCAGCGGAGACCTAGGCGTTGGGATGCGGTTGGTTGATGTGGCCGCGCGAGATATAGCGGCTCAAGCGGCGGCCCTGTCATGGCTTGGCGTTCTGGATGCGCCGATCTCGGGGTCGGTTCGAGCGGATATCGCCCGCGATGGGACGCTGAGTGGATTGTCAGGTGCTTTGGATATTTCGGCCGGGGCTTTGACGGCTCAGGCTGGAACGGAGCCCATCGGGTTTCAGACGGCGCGGGCGTATCTTGAATTTGATCCAAGCCGGCAGCGCATTGATTTCAGTGAGGTATCCGTTGCCACCGATACGCTACAGGTAACGGCGACGGGACACAGTTATCTTGCTGAAGTCCTGGACGGCTGGCCGCGCGCCTTTCTTGGGCAGTTCGTGATCTCGGAATTTGCTTTGGACGAAGAGGAGCTTTTTCGAGAGCCGGTGGCGCTGAGCGGCGTGCAAGCGGATTTGCGGCTGCGGACGGACCCGTTTGAGGTCGAAGTTGCGCAGCTAGCGACCGAGCAGGATGGGCAGATCATTACAGGAAAGGGGCGTGTGACCGCACGCGAGGACGGTTGGCACGTTTCTGTGGACGGCCAGACGTCGCAGATTGCTACCGACACCGTGATGCAGTTCTGGCCGTTGATCGAAGCGCCGATCACTCGGACGTGGCTTGATCTCAATGTCCGCACTGGCGTTTTGAGCGATGTCACTATGGCGTTTCGCAAGGTGCCGGGTTCGCGTTCTGACATCGGATTGAATTTCGCGTTCGAGGACGGCGTCGTTCAATTCTTGCCTAACATGCCGCAACTTGTCGGGGCCGGGGGGCGCGCGGCAATTTCGGAGGATGCCTTTCATCTGACGATGACGAAGGGTGGAGTTACGTCATCGAAGGGCGATTGGATTGATTTGTCTGGGTCAACATTTGCGGTCCCCGACATAGAACAAAAGCCTGCACAAGGTATTTTCCGGCTGCGGGCCAGGGGAGATATTCCGGACATATTGGATGTGGCCAATAATGCGCCGCTAAGGCTTATGGATCGTGCCGAGCGGAGTACCGAATTGGCACAGGGTTTTGGGGATGTAGTGGCCGAGTTCGAGTTGCCTTTGAAAGACGGCATTCTGGCGGACGAGGTTGATTATGCGGTGACCGGGATACTACGAGACGTGACCTCGGAGCGCATTGTGCCGGATCGAGTGCTGACATCCCGACGGATGGCGCTGTCTGCAACAAAGGATGAACTGAGGTTGCTCGGGCGGGTTGCGCTTGATGGCGCCAAATTAACCGCTGACTGGCGGCAGCCGTTGGGTGAGGGCGGGCGCGAGGCCGGAAGCCGGATAACCGGAGTCGTGCCGATTGGGCCGGAAACTGTGGAAGCCTTCGATATCCCTTTGCCGGATGGGCTGCTTCTGGGAGAGGCGCAGGCGTCCTATACGCTTGATATTGTGCCGGACACCGCACCGGCGCTGTCTTTACGGTCAGACCTGCGAGGCCTTGGATTGGAGATCAGGGCCCTTGGTTGGTCGAAAGCCCCTGGTTCCGAGGGCGGGCTGGAGTTGGACGCACTCCTTGGGGATACACCGGACGTGACCCGTCTGTCGGTGTCTGCTCCAGGGTTCGGACTGGACGGTCGGCTAAAGCTAGCTGCGGATGGTGGGCTGCAAGAAGCGGTTTTCGATCAGGTTCGCGTTGGCAACTGGCTTGATGCGCGTGCCGTTCTGACGCCGCGTGGGCCCGGGCAAGCACCCGCCGTCGCCATTGAGGGCGGCCGCCTGGATTTCCGTGCTTTCCCGCGCGATCGAATTCAAGGCGGTGGAGTTGGCGAGGGCGGGCCCATTTCGGTATCGCTCGATACATTCATTTTAAGCAACGCACTGACGTTTGCTCCTTTGATTGGGCAGATAGAACCAGGGCTGGCGGGGCTGTCGGGCGATTTTGAAGCTCGGGTGAATGGGCGGACGCCAATTGTTGGCGCTTTGGCGCCTGCAAGCGGTGGGACAGCCATTCGCATACAGTCAAACGACGCGGGTGGTGTGGTGCGCTCGGCCGGGTTTTCAAATAGTGCGACGGGCGGTACGCTTGATCTGGTTTTGACGCCTGTGCCAAACGACCCGAACAGTGCGTTTCGCGGCGAATTCCTGATTGAGGAACTCCGCATTCAGGATGCACCCGTCGTTGCAGCCATATTAGACGCGATCAGCGTTGTGGGATTGATCGATCAGCTTTCAGGTCAGGGTTTGAGGTTTGCCACCGTAGACGGCCGGTTCCGGTTGTCGCGCGATGCGTTTGTGCTTGAAGAAGCTGCAGCCATTGGCGGATCACTGGGGATATCGGCGGCAGGCCTTTACGACCTGAATGCGCAGCAGATCGATATCCAAGGGGTTGTATCGCCGTTCTTCTTTCTGAACTCGGTCGGGTCTT
>CAYPVG010000405.1:0-3449 GCA_964414085.1 uncultured Boseongicola sp.
ACTGGATTTCCGCCGCGATCTGGAAGGCCTTGCCGCACACCGCGCCGCCCGACTTGCATCCGATACCGACCTGCAACTGATCAACACGATTTTCGAGAAAATGCAGGCCGCCCACGACAAACGAGCGTCCGCTGACGAAGCACGCCTCGATGCCGAATTTCACCTCGCCATCATCGAAGCCAGCCACAACGTAGTGCTGCTGCACATGATGCGCTCGATCTACGACATGCTGAAGGACGGCGTGTTCTACAATCGTCAGGTCGTCTTCGACCAACGGAACAGACGCTCCAGCCTGCTCGACCAGCACCGCGCCATAAACGACGCGCTTCTGGAACGCGACCCCGAAAAGGCGCAGAAAGCCGTTCACGCGCACCTCGATTTCGTGCGCGCGTCGCTCACAGACAAATTGCGCGCCGACCGCAACGAGGCCAACGCGCAAAAACGTCTTCAACAGGAAGAAGAGCGTTAGACGCCTTCAGACGACAACGCCCACAGGTTCACACCATCTTCAAAACAAAGCGCATCGATGGCTGCCAACTCGTCATCGGAGAACTCGGTTGCGCCCAGCGCCGCAACGCAATCTTCAATCTGACTGGACTTTGATGCACCGATAAGAGCGGACGTCACCCGCCCACCGCGCAGCACCCAGGCAATTGCCATCTGCGCCAAGGACTGACCGCGTGCTTCTGCAATTGCGTTCAATCCGCGCAACCGCTCAATCGCCGCGTCATCCAGCAAACCGCCATCCAACGACTTGTCCTGGGCTGCGCGACTGTCCGCCGGAACACCGTTCAGGTACTTATTCGTCAGCATACCCTGGGCCAGCGGCGTAAACGCAATCGACCCAATGCCGATGTCGTCGAGCGTATCCAAGAGCCCATCACGCTCCACCCAGCGGTTCAGCATGTTATAGGACGGCTGGTGGATCACAAAGGGCGTGCCCATCTCTTTCAAGAGCGCTGCGGCTTCGCGGCTCCGCTCGGAGTTATACGACGAAATCCCTGCATAGAGCGCTTTGCCAGACCGCACGATCTGATCCAGCGCACCCATGGTCTCTTCCAAAGGCGTCTCTGGATCGAACCGGTGGGAATAGAAGATATCCACGTACTCCAATCCCATACGCTTCAAAGACTGGTCACAGGACGAAATGACAAACTTGCGGCTGCCCCACTCACCATAGGGGCCTTCCCACTGCTTGTAGCCCGCCTTGGACGAAATGATCAGCTCGTCACGGTAGCCCGCGAAATCCGTTTGCAGAATTTCCCCAAACGCTTCTTCCGCCGAACCGGGGGGCGGCCCATAGTTGTTCGCCAGATCGAAGTGCGTGATACCAAGATCAAACGCGGTCTGGCACAGTTCGCGCTTCAGATCATGCGGCGTGTCGCCACCAAAGTTATGCCAAAGGCCAAGAGAAATCGCCGGCAGCTTCAAACCGGAGCGGCCCAATCGGCGGTACTCCATCGTGTCATAGCGTGTATCGGCGGGAACGTAGCGGGGGGTGTGTACGGGTCGTATCATGAGGCGTTTATTTTGCCTCAAACCACAAAGAGTCAACCACCACACGCCGCCGGGTAAGTCATCGCAATGAAATCTTCGGGATAGCGCCGATCAGGATCAAAGCATGTCACTCGACCCACACCGTCCGCCCAGGCGAGATGTGGGTCAATCGGCTCCGCCTCTACTCCGGGCCCCGCAACCAAAACCTCAAAGTGCAAATGAACACCTCCGCCTGAAAGAACCCCCGTCGACCCCATGCGCCCGATGAACTCACCGCGCGCAACACGCTGCCCAACCTCTACGCTACGGCTTTCCAAATGAAAGTATCGCGTCAAAATGCGGTTGCCTTGGCCGTCAACTCCGTGATCGATCTTGATCCGGTTACCATAAAGCGGCTCTTGCCAGGACGCGACCACAATGCCCGGAGCCGCCGCGATCAATGGTGTAGATCGTGGTCCCCACAAATCGATGCCTTCATGGCGATCCGTCGTCTCACGCGACACAAGGAACTGTTGAGAGATAAAAATCGCATCTGCAGGCATCACCACGTTAATCGGTTCTGGCGCTTCCCGGCGATACTGCGCCGACACTCCATACCGCTCTGAAAAACAGCCTGTCAAAAGTAGAAAACAACCTAGGGAAACAAGCACCTTACGCACGTAATAATTCCTTCAAAAACTTTGATGGCCACAAACCCCAAAGCACGCGTTGAAACCACCCGTCAGAGCGCCTAAAACCCACAAGACTTTAAGACAAGGGATCGACCATGGCCGCTTATCAGTATGTCTACCACATGGACGGCGTTTCAAAAGCCTATCCGGGTGGCAAAAAGCTGTTCGAAAACATTCGTCTCAGCTTTCTGCCGGGTGTGAAAATCGGCGTAGTCGGCACGAACGGTGCCGGTAAATCGACCCTAATGCGGATCATGGCCGGCATGGACCGCGACTTTTCCGGTGAAGCTTGGGCCGCCGAGGGCATCCGCGTCGGCTACTTGCCCCAGGAACCCCAGCTCGTCGAAAGCCTAAACGTCCGCGAAAACGTCATGCTCGGCGTGGCTGCGAAAAAGGAAAAGCTCGACCGCTTTAACGAACTGGCCATGAACTACTCGGACGAAACTGCCGAAGAGATGGCGCAGCTTCAGGACGAGATCGACAGTGAAAACCTTTGGGATCTCGACAGCCAGATCGACGTCGCGATGGAGGCGCTGCGCTGCCCGCCCGATGATGCCGATGTCTCGACGCTCTCGGGCGGTGAGGCGCGCCGCGTCGCGCTCTGCAAGCTGCTCCTTGAAGCGCCCGACATGCTGCTCCTCGACGAACCGACCAACCACCTCGACGCCGAGACGATCGCCTGGCTCCAGCAACACCTGATCGACTACAAAGGGACGATCCTGATCGTCACGCACGACCGGTATTTCCTCGACGACATCACGGGCTGGATCCTCGAGTTGGACCGCGGCCGCGGCATCCCTTACGAGGGCAACTATTCAAGCTGGCTGGAACAAAAGGCCAAACGCCTCGAGCAGGAAGCTCGCGAAGACAAATCCCGCCAGAAGACACTCGAGCGCGAACTGGAATGGATGCGCCAAGGTCAAAAAGCCCGCCAGTCCAAACAACAGGCCCGGATCAACCGCTACAATGAACTGGCCAACCAGTCCGAGCGCGAAAAGCTGTCCCGCGCCCAGATCATCATCCCGAACGGCCAACGCCTGGGGCAGAAAGTGATCGAGGTCGAGGGCCTGAAGAAGGCCATGGGCGACAAGCTCCTTGTCGAGGACCTCTCCTTCTCGCTCCCCCCGGGCGGTATCGTCGGCGTCATCGGCCCCAACGGTGCAGGTAAAACCACACTCTTCCGGATGCTCACCGGACAGGAACAGCCCGACGGCGGCACGGTCGAATACGGCGATACGGTCGATCTGTCCTACGTCGACCAATCCCGCGACGCGCTTGATG
>CAYPVG010000406.1:0-9351 GCA_964414085.1 uncultured Boseongicola sp.
GCGCTCAATCGACCTGAAAGTCGCTATGATCGGAGCGGGCTATTTCGCTCAGTTCCATGTGGACGCCTGGAAGCGGATGCCCCGAGCCACTTTAGCCGCTGTGTGCGATCAAAACATAGACGCCGCGTCAGCGACCGGGGCAGCACCGTACACCGACCTGTCGAAAATGATCGAGGAAGTTCGGCCTGATATTCTCGATATTGCCGTCCCTCCTATTGCTCATGCTGCAACCGTTCGGTCAGCCATCGATGCAGGTTTAAAGCACATCATTTGCCAAAAGCCGTTCTGTAAAACTCTGGATGAAGCTAAGGAAGTCGCGGCCGAAGCCGATGCCGCAGGTGTGGTTTTGGTTGTCCATGAAAACTTCCGGTTTCAACCTTGGTTTCGGTTCATCAAAAGCGTCATCGACAGCGGTGATTTAGGTACCTTGCACCAAGTTTCGTTCCGCCTTCGTCCAGGAGATGGACAAGGGCCAAACGCCTATCTCGACCGACAGCCTTACTTTCAAAAGATGGAGCGTTTGCTGATCCATGAAACTGCGGTCCATTTCATCGATGTCTATCGGTACCTTCTGGGTGAGCCGACATCGGTTTACGCCGACCTTCGCAAACTCAATCCAGTGATCGCCGGTGAAGATGCTGGGTTCTTTATCATGGAGCATCCGGGCGGCGTGCGGTCGCTTTTCGACGGCAACCGTCACATCGACCACAAGGCCGAAAATACACGTTGGACAATGGGCGAAGCCTTAATTGAAGGCACCGCTGGCGTTCTTGAACTGATGGGCGATGGCACTGTTTGGAAACGTGCGTTCAAGTCGTTGGAGCGTGAATTAGTGTTCACTCCTACCACTAAAGGTTTCGCAGGCGATTGTGTTTACGCGACCCAAGAACACGTGGTTCATGGCATTCTTGACGGCACACCTTTTGAGAACACAGCAAGCGAGTATCTGTCAGTGCTCGCCCTTGAGGAAGTTGTTTATCAGTCTCACGAAGAAGGACGGAAGCTGGCGCTTTAACGCACTTCGAAAGGCGCTAGCTTGTCCCAGTCGAAAGTCACCCCAATGCCCGGGACATCCGGGGCGACGGCGCGGGCGTTTTCGATGACCAATGGTCGTTTGGTGTAGCGATCAATCGGAAAGCTGTGCACTTCGAGCCAACCGCTGTGTTTCTGCGCTGATAAAAGACTGACGTGAAGTTCCTGCATCCCGTGGGAACAGACCGGAACATTATGACTTGCCGCGAGTTCCGCCGCCCTTAACCAACCCGTGATACCGAGGCAATTTGAGGCGTCAGGCTGAATGTAGCCAAGACCACCAAGGGCCAGCGCCATTTCGAACTCATGGATCGTGTGTAAGTTTTCGCCTTGCGCGACGGGGATCCCTCCTTCGCGGCTCACAAAGGCGTAACCTGCATAGTCGTCGGGAATGATCGGCTCTTCGAACCAAAAGATGTTCTGGTCTTTGACCGCTTGCGCGAGAGACACGGCCTGATCTCGGCTCATTGAATAATTGGCATCAATCATGAATGTGCGATCTGGGCCAATCAGCTCACGCACCGCACGGATGCGTTCGACGTCTTCTGCCTCGGTGGGTTGGCCGATTTTGATCTTCACCGCATCCAAGCCGGCATCCAAGTAGCCTTGCACGTGGTCGAGAAGTTTGGGCAACGGAAACGCCAAATCAATTCCGCCACCATAAGCGTTGCAGGTCTGCGCCACCCCACCACCAGCCTTACAAAGTGGAATTCCCTGCCCGGTCAAACGCAGATCCCATAGCGCAATGTCGACAGCGGAAATGGCAAAACTCAGAATGCCGCCTCGACCGACGTAATGCATGTGTTCGTCCATCGCATCTGTCAGTGACTCAACATCGGTCGCATCCTTACCGTCGAGAAAGGGCGCAAGATCATGTTGGATCATGGCGTGGGTCGCGTGACCTCCGCGACCGCCGTTGTAGGTGTAGCCGGTACCCGAGCGACCATCGGAAAGTGTGACCGTTGCAGTGATCAGGTGGAAGTGGCTGTGGCTGCCATGTTTGGCATCCACAAGAACCTCATCAAGCGGCACGGCGAAAAGTCGTGGCTCGACTGAAACGATCGTGGTCATTGGCACTCTGGCACTGGCGTAAGAACGCTGCCGTCCCTCAAAAAGCTAAGCAGATTGTCGACCGTAAGATTGCCCATGGCCGCGCGGGTTTCGACTGTTGCGCTACCGACATGAGGGAGCAGTGTGACGTTTTTCAAAGCACGCAGGGCTTCGGGGACCTTTGGCTCAAATTCGAAAACATCGAGTCCGGCCCAGCCCAAGCGACCGTCTTGAAGCGCCGCGATCATTGCCGTTTCGTCAATGACGGTTCCGCGTGCAACGTTGATGAGCGTCCCGTTTGGACCAAGGGCGTTGATGACGTGCTCGTTCACGAGATGCTTTGTCGCGGCGCCGCCGGGCGTGATGACGATAAGCACATCTGAGCGTACGGCCATATCGGTCAAGCTGCCCACGTATTCGTAAGGAACGTCTTTTGGACTGCGTGTGTGATAGAGGATCGTCGGTGTCCAAGGCGTCAGCTTATCTGCGATGGCTTGCCCAATCCGGCCCATTCCAAGGATGCCAACAGTTTGGCCATCGGCAGAACGGGTCAGCGGGCTGTTGCCTTTGGCTTCCCAATCGCCAGACCGCACCCAAGCATCGTCGCGCAATAGTTCCCGGTAGCAGGCAAGCATGAGCAAAACAGCCGTTGAAGCGACTTCTTCGTTCAAAACATTTGGCGTGTGGCTGACAATGATCCCGCGGCGTGCTGCCTCGTTAGCATCGATGTTGTCGTAGCCAACTCCGTAGCAGGAAATCATCTTGAGATCGGGAAGTGCCGCCATCACGTCAGGCTTAACGCCGTCGTGGCCGTTGGTCAGAACGTACTGAATCCCGGCCCCATTTTGCGCGAGCCAGGCGGAGAAATCCGCCTGCTCACTGGCCTTATGGATTGTAAACGCTTCCTCAAGACGGGCATCCATCTGAGGTGTCGTTCCCCCAATCTGAAGGAGATTAGGCATCTTGACCGACCTCTTGGCGCTGGCGACCAAGGCCTTCGATCTCAAGCTCCATGACATCACCGACATTGAGGTAAACTGGAGGTTTCATTCCCATTCCAACCCCTGGCGGTGTGCCCGTCGATATAACGTCGCCCGGATGCAACGTGAACAAATGGCTGAGATGTTCGATGATCTCCGCCACCGTGAAGATCATGGTTGCGGTGTTACCAGTCTGCATGCGTTTTCCATTTACGTCGAGAGACATAGCAAGCGCTTGCGGATCAGGAATTTCGTCCCGGGTGACGAGCCATGGGCCCGTTGGACCGAAGGTGTCCGGACTTTTACCCTTGGTCCACTGACCGGTCAGCTGTGTCTGAAAGTGCCGCTCGGAAACGTCATTCACGATGCAGTAGCCCGCGACGTAATCGAGTGCATCTTCCTTTGATACGTATTTGGCGGCTTTTCCAATGACCACGCCTAATTCAACTTCCCAATCGGTGCTGGTGGATCCGCGTGGCATCATGACGGTGTCATCTGGCCCAACAATGGCAGAATTGGCTTTGAAGAATAGAATTGGATGCTCGGGGATATCCGCGCCTGTTTCAGCAGCATGGTCTGAGTAATTCAAACCAATGCATAGGAATTTGCCGAAGCTGCCAACGCAGGGGCCAATACGCGGGTTGCCGTCAACCGCCGGCAAAGAAGCGGGGTCAATGCCGCGCAACCGATCTAAGGTGGCGTCGTCGAGTGTGTCACCGGTTACGTCATCGATATGGGCTGACAGATCACGGAGAGTGTCGCCATCCATCAAACCTGGTTTTTCTGCGCCGGGTGCGCCATAGCGTACGAGTTTCATTAAAGTCTTCCTTGTTTCTTGGCGACCGGGCCTAACCCGACCAGCCTCCGTCTATGATATGGGGTTGTCCTGTGATGAATGCGCTTTCGTCGCTCGCGAGATAAACGACTAGCGCAGCAATTTCTTCCGCAGAAGCGATGCGGCCCATGGGTTGGCGCGCAATGAATTGTTTGCGGGCTTCTTCGTATCCGCCAACTTGTTCGCCGAGCGCGTGGAGCCGATCCTCAAGCGAGGGGCTCTCGACCGTTCCCGGACATATGCAATTGCAGCGGATGCCTTTGGTAATGAAGTCGATGGCGACTGACTTGGTTAGCCCGATCACAGCCGCTTTTGTTGTGCCGTAGACGAACCTGTTCGGCGCACCGATCACCGAAGAGCATGCCGACGACATGTTGATGATCGACCCGGTGCCGCGCTCCAGCATACCGGGCAGAGTCGCGCGAATCGTTCGAAGCATAGACCGCACGTTCAGATCAAAAGCGAAGTCCCATTCGTCGTCTGTGACGTCCAAGACCGTGCCGTGATGAACAAAACCGGCGCAGTTAAACAATACGTCTGGAACTGCGCGCTCCACAGCAGCGTTTATGCTGTCGCTGTCACGCGCGTCCGCCATCAAGACTTCAATGTTGGGATGATTCGCGGCTGCAAGATCAGCCAAAGCCGCGTCACTGATGTCTGTGGCGATCACGTGAGCGCCCTCATCGGCCATGGCGAGCACACTGGCCCGACCTATGCCCTGCCCTGCAGCTGTAACGAGCGCTCGCTTTCCGGCAAGTCTCTGCTTTGACATTACTTTTTCCTTTTGCGATCTAGTGCTGACGACAATGGATCGAAGTCGTAGCTCTGACTGCCACGAAACGTCGGCACTTCATTTGTTTTCTTTTGATTTACCGATGATTCTCTTAGAATCACCGGAACGAGAAGCGGTTCAATGCGAAAGATACGCTTCAATAGCCCTTCTGCTATCGCGAGCGATTCGCGCATTTCTGTCATGAAATGAGGCAAACAGCGTTGGTTCATTTTGGGGTCTATCTGCTGCCTAAGCCACGCGTTGGGAGTTTGGGTTTCATCATCTACTTACTCAGCCGCTGCAACCGGCTCTACCTCTGTGTAGTTGCGCTTGAGATGGTCATGGATGGCCTTCCGACAAGCATCAACATCTCGGGATAGAGCGGCATCTAAAATCGCCTGATGTTCACTGATAATCGCGCCGAAGTAGCTACGGCCGAAATCCCGCTCCTGCGCGACCATTTGCTGGCGGAACTGCGCGTAAACATTCTCGTACGTTTCTCGCAGCATAGGAGACCCGCAGCGGGAAATAAGCGTGTCGTGAAAGCCCCACTCTGCTTCGGTCCATAATCTCATGTTTTCAGGATCTTGCTCCAAGTCACCCGAGCGTTCGAACTCACTTTCCAAGTGGCTTAATTTGTGGTGTGCAGCGGTGAGGTCTGCCTCCCAACTGATGCCACCCCGCTTCATGGAAAGCGTGGCCCCCTCTTGTTCCAGCATCGTCCGGAATCGGGTGACATCATTGCGTTTTTCCGGGGAGGTGTACTGGGCACGAAAACCGCGCTGCATCTCAAATTCGACAAGGCCCACTTTGGTGAGCCTTAGCAATACGTCGCGGACGGTGTTCGCAGAGCAGCCATATGTCCCCTGAAGCGCGGCGGGCTTCAGTTTCTCGCCCGGTTCGAAATGGGCGTTCATCAGCTTGTCTTTAAGATCGGCGTAAATCGCCAATGTGTCCGTCTTCATGCGCCGCCTTTCGTTCCCAACCCTTAGCAGAGAATTTTGCGGATTGTAAAAAATTTCGAAATTTTTATTTTTTTCAAGAATTCTGTTGGCAGGTCGAAATTCCTTGGCTACGGTCAGGCCAGCCCCGACGAAACGTGCCGAAGAGTGCGGTGGGCGTAACTGTCAATTGGGAGGACCCCTATGAAGTTTATGAAACTAGCCGCAGCCGCGGCCGGTACCCTTGCGATTGTCGGCGCGTCTGCCGCTGTCGCTCAAACCACAAACCTTCGCATCCAGACACACTACGCGCCTGAGACTGTTTCCGGTCAGCTGGCACAGCAGTACATCGATGACGTCGTCGAAATGTCTAACGGCGAAATCCAGGTCGAGATGTTCTACTCGTCTTCGGTTGTTAAGTCCGTTGAGACTTTCGACGCCGCGGCGACAGGTATTCTTGACTGCGACATGACCGGTTCCGGTTATGCCGTAGGTAAGAACTCGGCGTTCCAGTTCGTTGCTGACATCATGGGTGGTTACACCACACCCTACCAGCAGCTGTCTTGGCTGTACTTCGGTGGCGGCTTTGAAGCAGCCGAGCCACTTTACAATCAGTTCGGTATGGAGCTGATCGGTTGGTGGGTTTATGGTCAGGAGAGCTTTGCATCTTCCAGACCAATCGCATCCATCGAAGACTTCAAAGATTGGAAGTTCCGTTCCCCTCCTGGCATGGAAACCAAGATCTTTGAGAAGCTCGGTGCTTCGCCGATCGTGATGGACTTCACCGAGATCTTTACTGCTCTGGAAACAGGCATCATCGACGGTGCTGACGCATCTGGTCTGGCCAACAACGTTGGTCTTGGTCTGTATGATATCGTTAAGCACGCCAACTTCCCTGGCTTCCACTCGATGCCGTCTGACCACCTTGCTTGTAACAAGGCCGTCTTCGATCAGATGCCTGCGCATCACCAGAAGATCATGAAAGTTGCGATGGAAGCTCTTGCTCTCCGGACAGCTCTGACCTTCGAGAAGAAGAACGCAGAAGCAGCAGCCCAGCTTCGTGCGGAAGGCGTTACTCTGCACGAGTGGGCACCTGAGGAACTGCAGAAGTTCCGCAACGTTGCGCAGTCTGTATGGCCAGAGTTTGCGGACACACCTGAGGCGAAAGCTCTGGTTGAAAGCCACCTGACCTATCTTGGTCAACTTGGTCTCGTCCAATAACTGATCGCCATTAGATTGGTGATTTGATCATGCGGCGGGCCTTGTCATTGTAACAAGGCCCGCCGTTTTGTGTCGGGAGGTCCGGCACAACTCACCGCATAGACTTGGGAGGGATGCGGATGTCGCTGGACAACGAAATCAAGAGTGAGGGGCATCCGGTCGAATGGTTTTGGCCAATGATCGTCGTCGCCATTGGCGCGTGGATCGTATGGCACTTTCCGGCCTACACCTTGACCTTCACACCCTGGGAAGAGGGATCCTCCCAGCTTGCGCAGACATCGGCCCTTTTCGAACGGCGGGATGTCTCTGGGCTTCCTTATCTCTTTGGTTTTATTGATCCAATAGATCTTGTCGCAATGATCGCTCTGCCGATCTTCTTTTACCTTGGCGTCAAAAATGTGCGCAAAGCGGGTATGGAATTTGAGAGCTGGCGCCCCATCGACAAGGTCGCAGTGTTTATCGGCCGGGTAACAATGATGCTCGTTGTCGTTCTGGTGAGCGTCATGCTTTACGAAGTGTTCGTGCGCTATGTTCTTGAAGCTCCGACGCTTTGGGCGAACGAACTATCCCTCTGGATTGCGGGCTACATTTTTATGGGTGCCGGGCTTTACGCGATGCAACAGCGCAGCCACATCCGCATCTTCCTTTTGTACGACATTTGCCCACGCTGGCTTCAGAGGACGTTCGATACAATCTCAACGGTTCTGATTCTCGTGTTCGCCTTTGCGCTCGTTTACGGCGGATACGGCGAAGCTTTGGATAAGATGTTCAGATGGGAGACCTTTGGCACTGCGTTCGATCCGCCAATACCGGCAACTATTAAGCCGACCGTCCTTGTCATTGTGTGCCTTGTTGCCATTCAGGCGGTAATCAACCTGATCTCGGACTGGAATGCCGAGCCGGTGATACACACGGCGGCGGACGACATCGATGAAGAAGAACTTGCCCGGCTTCGCGCAGCGGTCGGGGCAGAAGGAACCGGTGACCTCGATGTCACCCGAGGCAGCATTCAGGGCAAGGACGTCAAGTAATGGATATCGGAACAATTTCACTAGTCCTAATGCTAGGACTGCTTGCATTGCTTGCCATTGGAATGCCGCTTGGAATGGCATCTGCCGTCTTGTCGGGTTTGGGTTTGGTGATGAAGTTCGAGCCCGCGTTGCTGACGCAGCCCTGGACGTTTGGAGACGGAATTTTGACATCTCGGCCTGGAACAGGGCCGCTGAACATCATTGCACAACGAATATACGGGCTCTTAACGGACTACGTGCTCATATCGATACCCTTATTCATATTCATGGCCGCTCTACTGGAGCGGTCGGGCATCGCCAAGGATATGTACAATTCGCTGTCAATCTGGCTGAACCGCACCCGTGGCGGCATCGCGGTGGTTACTTCGATCATGGCCGTTATCATGGCTGCGATGTCGGGCATTATCGGCGGTGAAGTCGTTCTGCTGGGATTGATCGCACTGCCACAAATGTTGCGGTTGGGGTATAACCAAAACCTTGCGATCGGCACGATCTGCGCCAGTGGCTCACTTGGCACAATGATCCCGCCATCGATCGTTTTGATCATCTATGGTCTGATTACGGAAACCTCGATCAAAGCCCTCTTCACTGCGGCCTTCGTGCCCGGCTTTATGCTCGCGTCGTTTATCATCATTTACATTGTGATACGCACGCAGATCACGCCCAGCATGGCACCTTTGCCGAACGAACGGATCAATCAGGAGCTTTCGGATCTGGGTCCGAACGACGGAGACAAGCGCGCTCTGTTGGAAGCCGAGCTTGCAGAGTTCGAGGCGCAACCTAAAGGAGCAGAGAAAGCCGGATTGTTCGGAGCGTTTTTGACGGTGTTGGTTGCAGGGTTTTCTGCCGCACTGTTCTTGCGGGCGCTATTTTTCACAGTGACTGGGCAGAACGCTGTTGTGGAAGGTGTTGACGCAATTGCTTGGGGCACGCCGGACTATGTGCCGTGGTTTGCGGGAATGTTTGCGATTTCGATGGCTCTTATCTTTTTTGCCTTTGGTCGCGAACGCACTGCCTACGGGTGGCGAATTGGTAAAGGTCTCGTGCCGCCAATCGTCGTTATCGGCGTTGTGCTGGGGTCCATCTACGGTGGTATCACAGGCATCACAGAGGCGGCTGGAATGGGCGCTATTGCGGTGCTGATCATTGCGATCTTGCGTGGCGAAGCGTCGCTCGAGCTTGTCTGGGACAGCTTGATGCGGACGCTCAAATCCACTGGCACAATCATCTGGGTCACGATCGGCGCAACCGCTCTCGCCGGTGCCTACACCATCGCTGGCGGGCCGACATATGTCGCCAACTTCATCATCGGATCGGATCTTCCGACAATGGGCATTTTGCTGATGATGATGTTGATCCTTCTGTTCATGGGCGCATTCATGGACTGGGTTGGTATCGTACTGCTGATCATCCCGGTGTTCCTGCCCATTGTGCAGCGTCTTCCAATCGCAGAGATCGGTCTTATCGGCGAGCTGCAGCCTAAATATCT